>DATNQL010001026.1:0-32594 GCA_036704025.1 Stenomitos sp. | reverse complement strand
GCTGCGATCGCGCCCAAGAAGAAAACAGTAGGCACACCCAGCGTATGAACAGCTAGCCATCTAACTGTAAAAATTGGATAAGAAATGGGTTGATTGGGAGTATTACCTGTCATTGTCTTAAACCTGTTTTAGAACTACTTTCCTGAGAATTGCTGGATTTGCTGTTTCGCCTCGTAGCGATCGCTTAGAATTGGTAATTCTACACGGTCTTGGGTGAAATATTCATTAGGACGGGGTGTGCCAAACACATCATAGGCCAGACCCGTGCTGACAAATAGCCAGCCAGCAATAAATAAAGCAGGGATAGTGATACTGTGAATTACCCAGTAACGAACACTTGTAATAATGTCCCCAAACGGACGCTCTCCAGTTGAACCTGACACAGCTATTTCCTCCTTCCTTGCAACAGTTGAAAACTCAATAACTATAATACGAAATCGGCTTCTCTCGCTTCAATCGATTACACTTGTGTTAAGCGGCTTCTGAAGGTGGCTCATATCTGAGCAAAACACCCTTCTGACCAATGATAAATCCTCGCTCTGGTGTTACAAAAACGATTTTGTAAAAATTGGCGGGTACATTCTCAATCTCGCGGTCTTTTTGCCAAGTTTTGCCACCATCGAAGCTACAAAGCAAATTACCACTACCACCAGCCACCCAAATTTCTTCAGGGGTACGGTAGGCTAGGTCGAGGAATCCCCAGCTTGTTGAAAATTCTGGATTTTGAGACTCATCCCAAGTTTCTGGGTCTTCAGGGCGACTAAACTGCACCTGCCCTCCCCGAGCTAGTAACCAAAGACGTCCATCTTTTCCATATCCCATACTCTGAAGACGCCTGGAACTGTTGCGGTTATGCTGTACCCAAGCATTCTGTCCG
Source organism: Stenomitos sp. (assembly GCA_036704025.1). GTDB lineage: Bacteria > Cyanobacteriota > Cyanobacteriia > Cyanobacteriales > Coleofasciculaceae > Allocoleopsis. The sequence continues at coordinate 31,717 of DATNQL010001026.1, read as the reverse complement.
GGTTCCCAAGTCGAGAAGAAGTTCCCTCTAGCGGAAACAGCAATGTATTTGCCATCGTCTGAGCGGGAGATATTTCGGACAACACCCACAGCTTCTTCAACCATGGCTTTCCAAGTCTGACCGTTATCTTTGGTTTGATAAATCGCTCCGACTGTAGTCGTCATTTCGGCGGATTGGGGACCGAGAGCCAAGATGGTATTGGGCGAACCGGGCAACTTTTCGCTCAAGGGAATGCGAGACCAAGAAGCTCCGCTATCGGTCGTATGCAGCAGAATCGAGGGTTCACCCACAATCCAGCCTTCGTCACCCGCAAAGCTCACAGACGTGAAACGATAGTTTGTCTCTCCCAGCTCTAGCCCTTTTTCTTGCCAGGTTTTACCACCATCCTTTGTTTCTAAAAGAGTGGCATTACTCCCTACTGCCCATCCATGATTCAGGTCACTGGTAAAACCAACATCCTGTAAGGTCGATTCCGTTGATGTGGCAACAAGTTGCCAAGGATTATAACTTACAGATGGAACTTTACTACAGCTAACACAAAAAAGGGCGATTCCCAGCAATATTACAATTTGTTTCAGCGCTTTCATCAAATCGCTCATAACCTCCAGAACTGTCATTGGCCAGACAAAAGTCAAAAGTCAAAACTCAGAAGTGATTGCTCCCCCATTCCCTAGTCCCCAAGACAGTCACCAACTGTACCCCAATCAGCGCAAACCATAGAGACTGAGAAAGAACAAGAAACCTAAAGCCAAGGCACCAAAAATTAATAGATTTTTTTGCCCTGGGGTTAAACGGTTAACTCCTAAGCCATAGTTCAGGTTCTCTTGAAAGCCAGAAGGCGCTCCACTTGAACCAATGTTCTCAAACTGAGCCGTTCGAGCGCCGCAGACAGGACAACGCCAGTCCTTCGGCAACTCTTCAAAAGGCGTCCCTGGAGGAACATCACGATTACTGTCTCCCTTGCTAGGCTCATAGACGTAGCCGCAAGCGCGGCATTCATAACGATTCGGCGCTGTCTCAGCAAGGGTTTGCTCTTTAGCTTGCTCGCTCATTGCTCACAGATACAATCGGGACGCAAATCTTAAAATGTATGTTAAAAAAATTATCGCACAGATAGACAACTTTACTACTTAAGCGAGAACTCCTGTATCTCCCATTACCATTGCTGGGAAGAAAATCCTGGCACTGTAAGCCACTAACCTCACGCCCATACGGCTCACACAGGGCATTGTGGTACGTTACGAAACGAAAACACTGAACAGGATGATGCTACCCATCGCCTTCCTGGAAAACAGTTCTCATAATTGACTGGTAAAATCAGACTTTACAAATCAGGCTTGAAGTGGTATAGAATCTACTCAAAGCCAAGGTCTAGCTGTAAGCCCCATCAGGTGAAGCCGATTTCTGAAGCTGTGCCCCACTCCCTCCAAACCCTAAGTGGGCTGGCACTCTGCAAAATTAAGGCAAGATATTATAGATTGACTCAAAGGGTACGATTGCTTTTTATAATGCTCCCGCTCAGTTCATCAAATTAGGACAAAACAACCAAACCCCTATAATTAAGAAGGTTAAAGAATTAATAACGCAAGTTTTTAGTGGCAGTTACCCATTGTGTTTGTTCTTAGCGGCTACGAGTATCTCCTAGGCTTCTTACTAGCTTGCAGTTTAGTCCCCCTTTTAGCACTGACTGCATCTAAGCTTTTGCGACCCAGTACAGGGGGGCCTGAGCGGCGTACCACATACGAATCCGGAATGGAACCCATCGGGGGAGCGTGGATTCAGTTCAACATCCGTTACTACATGTTTGCGCTGGTCTTCGTCATATTCGATGTGGAAACGGTATTTCTGTATCCTTGGGCTGTCGCCTTCAGTCGCCTCGGACTGCTGGCTTTCATTGAAGCTTTAATTTTTATAGCAATTCTTGTGGTTGCTCTGGTTTACGCATGGCGCAAAGGAGCCCTTGAATGGTCATGAACCCCAATACAACAACGAACGGCGCTGCTTTAGGCAAGTCGTCAAGCGAACGAATTATCAACCCGATTGAGCGACCCACCATCACTCAAGAGCTTTCAGAAAACGTCATTTTGACCACAGTCGATGACCTCTACAACTGGGCGCGGCTTTCCAGCTTGTGGCCTATGTTGTATGGAACAGCCTGCTGTTTTATTGAATTTGCCGCTCTGATTGGCTCTCGCTTTGACTTTGATCGGTTTGGCTTGGTCCCTCGTTCTAGTCCTCGTCAAGCTGACTTAATCATTACGGCGGGTACGATTACGATGAAAATGGCACCCGCTTTGGTTCGTCTTTACGAACAAATGCCAGACCCCAAATATGTGATTGCCATGGGGGCTTGTACCATCACAGGGGGTATGTTCAGCGTGGATTCTCCAACCGCCGTGCGCGGAGTGGATAAGTTAATTCCAGTGGATGTTTACATTCCGGGTTGTCCTCCCCGTCCAGAAGCCATCATTGATGCCATTATTAAGCTGCGTAAAAAGGTCGCCAACGACTCTATCCAGGAAAGATCCCAGCTTAAGCAAACTCATCGTTACTACAGTACAACCCACAAAATGCAGGTCGTACCCGATATTTTAACGGGTAAGTACTTGCAGTCGGAAACTCGCTACACTCCGCCTAAGGAGTTGACTGAAGCGATGGGAATTCCAGTACCACCCGCTCTCAAATCAGACCAAAAGCAGGAGGTATCTCGTGGCTGAAGAATCAAAACCAGCAGCTCAAGAAGCTTCGGAAATCGTACAGACGGGTAAGGTTTCTGGTTGGTTACAGGAAAATGGCTTTGACAATGAGTTAATGGAGCCAGATCACCTGGGTGTTGAGGTGATTAAGGTTGATGCAGAAGTTTTGATACCCGTCGCCACAGCTCTGTATGCCTATGGGTTCAACTACTTACAGTGTCAAGGTGGCTATGATACGGGTCCGGGTGGTGAGTTAGTAAGCTTTTATCACTTGATTAAACTCAGTGATAATGCTGACCGACCTGAGGAACTGCGCGTTAAGGTATTCTTACCACGAGATAATCCTACGGTGCCCTCTGTTTACTGGGTTTGGAAAGCCGCTGATTGGCAAGAGCGAGAAACCTACGATATGTACGGCATTGTCTATGAAGGGCACCCGAATTTGAAGCGAATTTTGATGCCCGAAGATTGGGTGGGTTGGCCTTTACGCAAGGATTATATCTCACCTGATTTTTACGAATTACAGGATGCGTATTAAATCAGGTAGTATCCTTTAATTCTATATCTTTTGCAAGAAAGCACTCACTTGTTGTCTACGGTGAGTGCTTGTTTGTAGGAGGCGATCGCTCAAGGAAAAACTGTTAGTCTGAGTGCTATAACTGTCGCCATAAAGATTAGGACAAATATCAGGGCTGAAACAACCATATATCAGTTTCAGTCGCTTGAATTCAGGCGCAAAGCAATAGTTGAGCAGGTTCAATTCCCGTCTGAATTCTTTCCCCTCATCCCCCACTCTCCGCATCCCCGTGTCCTTGAATCCTCTAGATTTTCCCTTAATTGGACTTAGAATTAAGGTTGCCTAAAGAGACACCCAATTGCACACCAATCATCCCAACGACCATACTGCCTAACCAATAGATTAAAGCTGCGGTTTTATTTCCTTGCTCGAAGAGAGTAAAAGACTCTAATCCGTAAGTCGAAAAAGTGGTAAATGCTCCGCAAAAACCAGTTGCGATCATCAACCGAATTTCAGGTGCTATGTTTGTAAATTTTCGCTCGCTTAAAGTGTAAAATAAAGCAATAATAAAACAGCCTGTTACATTAATAAAAAATGTACCATAGTAAGAAAAATCTTTTCCAATCATTGCTTTGGTCAATTCAGTTAGATAATAGCGTCCTAAGGCACCTGGAATAGCACCCAAGGAAATCGCCATAACTGTGCGAATAAAAGTATTTTGCATGATCAAAAATTTTAGGGGAAATTAGTTAATTGGATAACGATTAATATATTTGATCAGATTAATGGCTCTTATTCTATAAGAGGGTCGCGAAGTAACGACCCAATAGAATACCAATAATAGCCAAAGTCGCACTGCCTATCCAGTAAAAAATGGTAGCTCCCTTTTTGCCATTTTCCCATAGTGCAAATGTATCAAATCCATATGTTGAGAAGGTTGTATAAGAACCTAAGAAACCAGTCCTTACCATCAAATCCAAATTAGGTGGAAATCCTGGGATTTCCTTAAATAATGTAAAAAAGAATCCCATTAGCAAGCAGCCTGTAAAATTGATAAGCAAGGTTCCATACGGAAAGTTTTTACCTATGGCTTTTTTGCAAAATTCCGTCAGATAGTAGCGACTCATAGCACCAGGAATCGCACCCATAGTAATGGCAAGCACACTACTCCAATGAACATTTTGCACTTATTAAGACACTCCTTCGCTTACTACATTAGTATTAACATGTAAAGCGATTGAATCTGTTATTTTTGCTTAATTTTTTCTGGTTTATCACGTTGCAGTGACTACCTTAGACCGCAACTTGGTATTAATCAAACATTGAGGGATCTTTTGGCGGAATACTCGTTTAAATTAAGATTTAATAATTTTTATCTCAAAAAGTAAATAATTTTTCTAAACATTACTTAATTAGGGTAAATTCAAGGGCTAAGGATATTTAATCGTATTAGGTGATATCAAGGCCGATGATCATTAGCCATCATTTCTAGGAGTTACGCATCTAGACCCTTTAGGGCGGTTATGGTGCGTTATGCTACCGTCACACACCCAACAGTCATTAGGCTTTGCGTAAGTCCTGATTTCAATACAAACTTCTGCTCCGAGTAATGGAGGGAATAGGTATGTTATGGGTTTTCATCATTTCACTGGCGATCGTGCTAGTTTGCGCCTATATCTGTAGAAATTCCTCTGATGGAATCGCTGCTCTCGCCACTTCAGTTTTACTGATCAGCTTATTCTTGAGTTTGCTTTGTGCACCTTGGCCAATCCAGTGCTTACTACTCATCCTGGTATTGCTGAGCAATAGACGATACTTTGTGCCGACTGAATCTATCGCCGAGTCTCAGGATGACAAAAAGATTCAACTCACTTATCGTGGCGCTAAATACGAAGCCATGACTCCCCCCATGGAGGTAAGTCAAGATACAATAACCGGCAAATATCGAGGCCAAGTCTGGCGGGTTCGTACATAGACCCATAGCTGTCATGACGGCTAGTGGGTATGAGCTTAATGATGACATTTTGTAATGTAAAATCGGGATTTTACCTGAGTGTCGGTGGATTATTCTGTAACGAATGCCGACTTTGGAGTAAAAAGACAACATGGCAAAACCCGTCACCTCTGACATGCTCGACCCTAAAACACCAGAGGATGTCAAAATTGTTGCACAGGCGCGTGAACCGATTACCGATCCAACCCTGGGCATCGCTGTTAAGGTCAATCAGCAAGGAACTCCCCGACATCGTCTGGTTACGATTGGGGACTCTCTGACTCAGGGATTTCAAAGTGGAGCGATTTTTAATACAAAACTCTCCTATCCCAGAATTATTGCCAGGGAAATGGGATGGAATCAATTCCGTTATCCAACCTATGAGGGGCCAGGAGATGGGTTGCCGATCAACTTAGAACACCTAGCTCGACAGATCGAAAATAAGTTAGGTGAAACGATCGATTGGTGGGAATTTGCTTCCTTTTTATCGTTGGTACGGAATTACTTAGATGAAGTAGAAGATTATTGGGAGCGTGGTTCTGGCTCCATTCCACCCGATCCCAACGGCAAAATCAACCATAACTTAGCCGTTTATGGCTGGGATCTACGGAATACCCTCTCACGCACAGCACAAACCTGTCAAAGAATTTTAGAAGAGAATCCGGCCAAGGATGATTATCTGCGGCAGGTAGTCGAATATCACAACGAACGCGCCGCTATACGAGTATTGAACAGCGCACGAGATATACGAGGCAATGCCCTCACCCCCCTACAGGCGGCGGCAGCACTCTCGCAGGTGGGAACGACAGAAACCCTGGATGGAGATGGGATTGAAACGCTGATTATTCTCATCGGTTCTAATAATGCTCTAGGTAGTATTCTTACCTTCAATGTGAAATGGACGGCTGAGGGATATGACGATATGGCGGTTAATGACCGCTATACCGTTTGGCGTCCGATTCACTTTAAAGCAGAACTGGATAAGCTAGTCACGGAAGTCAAGAAAATCCGTGCCCGACATGTGATTTGGGGAACGGTTCCTCACGTCACGATTGCGCCTTTTGCTCGGGGTGTGAATAAAGATGCTCAGGGAAACAAAGCCGAACCTGGGTCTCGATACTTCCCCTTCTACACCTTGCCGTGGATTAGTGATGACGATTTTGACCCCAAGAGGCACCCGAAGATCACAGGGCCTGAAGCGAGAGCGATTGATTGCGCGATTGACCAATACAATGACTATATTACAGACGTGGTACGCCAAGGCCGCACCGAAGGCCGAGATTGGTATTTATTTGAAACCGCTGGCTTACTGGATCGTTTAGCCTCTCGACGCTATTTGGAAGACCCCGACGCCAGACCCGATTGGTGGGAGAAGGTAGGGGGTGAGTATCCATTGCCACCTGAACTGCAAGCACTTTCCCCAGTACCCGATTCTCGCTTCTTTAGCTCAGGTCCCCAGGGTCGTACCAGGGGGGGATTATTCTCCCTCGATGGGATTCATCCAACGACCATTGGCTATGGGATTATGGCTCAGGAATTCATCAAAATTATGCAATTGGCGGGTGTCAAATTTTATGACAGTGATGGCAAAACAGAGCGTCCAGGCGAAGTGAAAGTGAATTTCAATCGTCTGATTGCTGAGGATACTCTGATTTCTAATCCACCGCGCTCGCTGTCCAATGCGGTAAGTTTAATCAATACGCTCGACAAAAACTTCAATATCTTTAGTAGTATGCTCAAGGGGAGCTACTAAAGACTCAACACTTCATCTGTTCATCTTCAGCTATTAAATAATATTCCAAAAGGGTTCCCTTTTCAGTGAGTAAGTGGGAACCCTTTGTTTTAGGTCTGATCTAGGAGAGGAATGGATCAGGTCATATAGGGAACCCCTCTGACCCCCAATAGCGTCTTTAGAACTGTGCAGAGGTTAAACCAAGAGAGTCATTTTCTTGGAACACAGCCTACTTCAACACTCATGACGAGCTACTCGGCGTTGAGAGTTTGGGGACTCAAGGATGAGTCCCTTTGCTGAAGCCATGAACATTCGGTGTGGGGTCCATTGGCGTATTCTTGATTAATATTTACAAACCCAGCTTTAATGGGACTGGTTTTATCAGATTGGAAAGTACTCCTACCAGTAGGATGGATTACGCCAGCAGCCGCAATGTGATTTGTAATCTGAGGCGCGAGACAAGACGAACATGACCAACGCCCCTAATCCAGGCAACGAACCGGAACCCACTTCTGGAAACCAACCCGAACAGCCCTCCGCCTCTCCAGTGAGGCAACGGCAGTGGCATCGCTTAGCCATTATTCTCAGCCTACTTTTGCTGTCTGGGATTGGAGGCGGCCTAACATGGGTGTGGTTTTTTGTCTACCGACAATTAGCGCCACAGGTTGAGACAACGGTGACGAAACTCCTCAATCGTCCAGTCAAGCTAGGGCGTGTCGAAGGCTTTTCCCCTACGGGTTTACGATTTGGTGCCTCTAGCTTACCTGCAACAGCTACAGACTCCGATCGCGCATCCGCTGAAGCCGTAGAAGTGTCATTTAACTTACTGCCCCTACTGACCGATCGCACCCTACCCCTGGATGTCACCCTAGTCAAGCCCAAAGCCTACCTCGAACAGGCTCAAGACGGAAGGTGGTTTGACCTCAACATTCAGAAGTTACCGAAAGGTCAGATCGATATCAAGCTCAACGTCTTGCGGGTACGGGATGCGGATGTTGTCTTGGTACCGAGGGGAGCCTCGGGGAACTCTCGCAAACCCATTGCCCTGTCTCTGTCCTCCGGGAAAGCTCTTTTCCTCAATAACAATAAGCTGATTAAATTTGATACCGGGGGTGAGTTAGCGGCTGGGGGAAATCTCAGGATTAACGGCAATACCATTCCCGCCACAGGAGAAATTAATGCCGCCATTTTAGGTAATGACCTCAGTGCACCAGAGGTTGGTCGGTTAATCCAGTTGCCGCTGATTTTACAAGCCGGAGCGATCGATGGCAATTTGGAAGTGAAATCCATCCCGAAAAAGCCGTTGACGTTTTTGGGCACCGCTGCCCTGAAAAACGTTACAGCCCAACTCGATCCCTTGCCCAAGTCCTTTGCCAACACCACCGGTCAGTTGCGGTTTAAAGGCACACAAATTCGGTTAGAGAAGGTCAATACGCTATTTGGTCAAATCCCCGCCCAAGCCAATGGAACCATCGATACCCAAGTGGGCTTTAACTTAGCGGCACAGACTCAACCCGTTCAATTGCCGCAGGTTTTACAAACGTTTAATATCAAAACCTTGCCCGTACCCGCTTCAGCCCAGGTTAAAGCAGACCTTCAGGTGACTGGAACTCCGAGTAAACCCGTGGTTTCGGGTAAGTTTGCGACCACCAATGTGGCTCAAATTGATAAAGTAAAATTCCGTGCGATCGCTTCTGACTTTGGCGTCGTGGGTTCCACCTTATCCGTGAGTAACCTGCGTGCCTTGCCAAGTTTAGGTGGTTTGGTGACTGGCAATGGTCAGGTACAACTCGGTCAAAAGGGCGGCGGTGTGACCTTCAACTTCCAGGGGAATAACCTGCCTGGAGATGCGATCGCTCTAACTTACGATTTTAAACCCCCCGTTCCCCTTGGTCTGATTTCCGGTCGAACACAAATTGTCGGTTCTCTCAATGACGCTCAGAATCTGCGCGCTACGGGTTCAGCCAATCTGAAAATCGCCGAAGGTTTCGTGGCGGTTCGGGATATCCAGGTTGCCAAAAAACGCTTCACGGCACAAGTGCAAGCCTCTGATTTACAGGTAGGGCGTCTGGCTGAGGTTGCCCCCCAATTTCGTGTCCCCGTTTCCGCTAACTTGCGGATTTCTGGCCCTTTAACGAACATCAATGTTGCCACCATTCAGGGAAGTGGTACCGGAAGTTTGAATCTAGCTGGAGGGACGGTTCGAGCGACCAATATCCAACTAGCGAAGGGTCGCTTTACAGCACAAGTGCAAGCGACTGGATTACAAACCGGGCGTTTAGCGCAGGTTCCCCCTCCGTTTCGCGCTCCCGTTTCTGGTAACTTGACCCTGTCTGGTCCACTGACGGAGTTTAGTACAGCGAAAATTCAAGGCAGTGGTTCTGCCAGTTTGAATCTAGCTGGAGGAACCGTTAGAGCGACCAATATCCAACTGGCGGAAGGCCGCTTTACAACCCAAGTTCAAGCCTCTGGGGTCGAGGTACAGCGTCTGGCGCAAGTTCCACCCCAAATCCGGGGACCTATTTCCGGCAACTTTAATCTTTCAGGTCCTTTAACCGAGTTAAACACGGCTACAATTCAGGGAACAGGTACCGGGAGATTGAACGTTGGCGCAGGAACGATTCGGGCCAGTAACATCCAACTGGCGGAGGGTCGATTCACGGCACAAGTGCAAGCCTCTGGGGTACCGGTAGAGCGTCTAGCCAAAGTTCCGCCTCAAGTGCGAGGGCCTCTTTCCGGTAGCTTTAATCTGGCTGGTGATTTAGCCAACTTAAGTCCTGCCACCCTTCAAGGGAGCGGTTCGGGGAGTTTAAATGTCGCTGGTGGGACCGTTAGGGCAAACAGCATCCAACTGGCCAATGGAAATTTTACCGCCCAAGTCCAAGCCTCTGGGGTACAGGTCGAACGTCTAGCTAATGTTCCGCCTCAAGTGCGAGGGCCTCTTTCGGGTACCTTTAGTCTGGCGGGTAATGTCGAGAATTTGAGTCCTGCCACCCTTCAAGGGAGTGGTTCGGGGATTTTAAATGTCGCTGGTGGAACCGTTAGGGCAAACAGTATCCAACTGGCCAATGGGAATTTTACCGCCCAAGTCCAAGCCTCTGGGGTACAGGTCGAACGTTTAGCTAATGTTCCGCCCCAGTTTCGGGGTAATCTCACGGGAGACTTTAATCTAGCGGGTTCTCTAAATAACTTGAGTCCCTCTACGATTCAGGGCAGCGGTTCTGGACGATTAAATGTGGCAGAAGGCACCATCAATGCTTCTAATGTGCAACTTCGTGAGGGTCGTTTTCAGGCGAATGTTGCGGCAGCCGGTGTCCCCTTAGCCAGTTTTTCCCCAGAGTTACGAGGACGATTGAATGGTCAACTGGATGTTTCTGGTTCTTTAGCCGCCCTTTCTCCCAATGCCATTCAGGCTCGTGGGCAAGTCAATTTTAGTGAAGGAATTGCTGTCATTGATCGATCGCTGACGGCTGTGATTGATTGGAATGGTCAGCGGCAACAGTTACAAATTCAACAGGCAACCGCAGAAGGGTTTCAGGCCAATGGTGTGGTGAATGTCAATCTCGCCAAGCAGGGTTTACAAGCAATTCAGGGGTTTGATCTGAATGTTCAAGCCAACAACTTGAACTTGAAACAGCTATCCACGACTCTCCCGAACGCGATCAATGTAGCAGGACAAGCGGATTTTAACGGTCGCCTTGCAGGCAGCGTGACAGCTCCCAATGTGAATGGAACCATCGCACTGCGAGATTTTGCCGTCGAGGGTCTGACGTTTGAATCGCCACTGGCGGGGAATGTCAGTACAGCAGCCGGACAGGGGTTGAGCCTGAAGCTGGCGGGTGCCAATGACCGAATTGAGGTGGCTCTTGGCTCCGACAACCAACCCGTCTCCTTTAATATTAAGCGGGGTGAAACCATCGCTCAAGGTCAGCGACAAGGGGATGTGTTACAAGTCACCACCCAGCAATTCCCCATCGCCTTACTCAAAGAGTTTACCCCTGTACCCCCGGCGATCGCGACCCAACCGCTGAAAGGAGATATCTCCGGCAGCTTGGATGTTAACCTGAAAACGTTTGAGGTTTCTCTCAATAATCTTGCGATCACAGGCCCGATCTTTAACGTTCGCCGCAACGACTCCTCCCAACCCATTGATAATGAATACTTGCTTTCGGGTAGAATTTCCCGAACAGCGGCTGGCCCTCAATTCCAAAACGTTCAGCTTACTGTTAAACAGGGAGAACTTCCGGTTGTTGTTGCTGCTTTGCAAGCGTTTCAACTGATTAACGTTACCCCAGCCAATCTCAGCTTCAATCCCAAAGGCGACCCCCTGGTGACACCCATCTTATTAGATGATGTCGCCCTACAAACTCAACTGCGGCGTCTTTCAGAAATCAAGGCACTGGAGCAACAGCAGCGTGAGCAACGGGAAGCCTCATCCGTCTTACCCGACCTTGCCGAACTCCAAGGACGCTTCACGGGTACCGTAACCGTAGATGGTTCTTTGGCTTCGGGTATCACCACCCAAATTAATATTGAAGGTCAAAATTGGAAATGGGACACCTACAACATTAATCAGGTGAGTGTGCTGGGTGAAGGAAGATTCCAAAATGGAGTGCTTTCCCTATTACCCCTACGCATTCAATCCGGAAACAGTCTCATCTCTTATTCAGGAACCATCGGCGGGGATGCACAATCAGGTCAGCTGCAATTACAGAATATTCCGATTGACCAACTCCAATCCGTTCTTGCCAAAGTTCCCAACGTACCGCCCAATCTGGTAGGCTTCACCGGTTTGTTAAATGCTACCGCGACACTGTCTGGTAGCATTAAAAACCCCCAAGCTAGAGGGGTATTTACCCTCGCCGATGCCACGCTCAACCAGACAAAAGTGCAGCAAGCTCTGGCCACTTTTAGTTACAACGATGCCCGCCTTAATTTTAATAGCGAACTCCTGCTGGCCGAGTCGGAAAATCCCCTGACTATCGGCGGGAGTGTTCCCTTTAAGCTCCCCGTTGCCACCGTAGCACCGGCGACGGACAAACTCAACCTCAACATCAATGTCCAAAATGATGGAATTGCCCTGTTAAATCTGTTCACGGGGGGACAAGTGAGCTGGCTGGATGGTACAGGCGCTGTACAGGTTGAGGTGTCTGGAATCTTGAATCAGCAGACCAATCGACCGGAACAACTGGTGGCTAAGGGAAGCGCTAATATCGAGAATGCCACGATTCAAGCGTCTGCTCTCCCCGATCCCTTAACCAATGTTAAGGGTAAAGTCGCGTTCAACTTTAATACGATTGAGATTGTTGAAGCGCTGACGGGTCAGTACAGTGGGGGTACCGTAACGGCTGTGGGCGCTCTGCCGATTTCTCAGGGAGGGTCTCAAGACCAGCGCATCGCGGTAGATATTGGTGAGTTGGGATTAAACCTGAAAGGGCTTTATCGAGGCCGTGTTCAAGGTAATGTGGCGATCGCGGGCACGGCATTAAATCCTAAAATCGGGGGTGAAGTCACTCTCTTTAATGGAAATGTGTCGCTGGCGGAACAAACGGCAGCGACGGGTAGTGCAGGGGGTGGCAATAGTAGTGGTATTAGGGGAGATTCTACCTCACCGAACAGCATTGAGTTTGATAATTTAAGGCTAAAGCTGGATAGAAACATCCAAATCACGAAAGCTCCCATCTTGAATTTTCTCGCCGATGGCACACTCACCCTCAATGGCTCTTTGGGTAACATCGAACCGGAGGGAACCATTGATATCAAGCGCGGTCAAGTCAATCTCTTTACCACCCAGTTCCGGTTGGCACGGGGTTATAAAAATACAGCCCAGTTTACGCGCAAGCAAGGGCTAGACCCCCTGTTAAATGTGCGCCTCGTGGCATCGGTGTCAGAAGGCACACAAAGACGACTGGCGGCTGACCCCCTGTCGGCTGAAATTAACGATGCTCCATCCCTGACAGGTGTGGGCAGTGTACAAACCGTTCGGATTCAGGCGAAGGTTGAAGGCCCTGCAAGCCAGCTTACGGATAACTTGGAACTCACCAGTTCTCCATCCCGCACCAAATCAGAAATTGTGGCGCTTTTGGGCGGTAGTTTTGTTGATACATTAGGTCGAGGAGATACAACACTGGGCTTGGTTAATCTGGCAGGGTCAGCATTGCTCGGTAATGTACAAAATGTGATCGGTGATGCCTTGGGATTGAGTGAGTTTCGCCTATCCCCCACGATTATTACCAATGAAAAGCGGCGAACCTCGGCTTTAGGACTCAGTGCTGAAGCTGGGGTTGATATTGGTCGGAATTTCTCGGTTTCTGTGTCGAAAGAGTTGACGACGGATCAAGCGGCTCAGTTTGGTCTGCGTTATCGACTCAATGAAAAGACGCTTTTGCGCGGTTCAACTGATTTTTCGGGTGATAGTCGGGCTGTGGTCGAGTATGAAACTCGATTTTAACGATAACCGGCGGGAAATTCCCTGAGCCGCTAGGCACTGGTCGTTGTTCATACGATACCGATGGCCTGGGTCAGCGCCTTGCTCTTGTCAAAGGGTAAAAATCATATTACTATATGGTGATATAATTGTTAATAAAAGGATTGTTTCACGGGAGCCATCACTATGCTGTTCCGCCAATTATATGACCCTGAAACCAGTACTTACACCTATTTAATTGCAGACGACAAGACTAAAGAAGCCGTGTTGGTCGATCCAGTGATCGAGCAAGTTGAGCGTGACTTGAAGTTAATTCAAGAACTGGGACTAACCCTGCGCTATGGTTTGGAAACGCACATTCACGCCGATCATATTACAGGCACCGGTAAGCTGCGGGAACTCACCGATTGTGAGGGCGTGGTACCAGAAAAGGCTCAGGCAGCTTGTGCTAACCGCTTTATTAAAGATGGGGAAGTTTTGAAAGTAGGCGATATTGAAATAAAAGCGATCGCCACTTTGGGACATACCGACAGCCACATGTCTTACCTAGTGAATCAAGACCGAGTGCTCACCGGAGACTCTCTGCTGATTCGCGGTTGTGGACGTACTGATTTCCAAAGCGGGAATCCGGGTTTAATGTACGACCACGTTACACAAAAATTATTTACCCTGCCCGATGAAACCTTGGTGTATCCAGGCCACGACTATCGGGGAAATACGGTTTCTACCATCGCTGAAGAAAAGCAATATAACCCTCGGTTTTTGGGGAAAGATCGAGCAAGTTTTATTGAACAAATGAATCACCTGAACCTTCCCGATCCTAAAAAAATTGCCGAAGCCGTGCCGGCGAATCAACAATGTGGTAAAGCGCCTGCGATGGCGAAGGTTTGAGAATTGAAATCATGGCAGAGTTTAACTGGCTGACGGCTTTAGTCGGTGGCGTCCTCATTGGCATGAGTGCTACCTTCTTGCTGGCATTCAATGGTCGGATTGCGGGTATCAGCGGCATAGTCAATGGCGCTATGACCTTCCCCAAAAATGAAGTCTGGCGCTGGATGTTTCTCTTGGGTATGTTACTGGGTGGCGTTCTCTACGAGTATGGGCTGGCATTGCAACCCACTCCAACCTCTACATTTGCTCCTTGGGCGATGATTGTTGGCGGTTTTCTCGTGGGTTTCGGTACTCGGATGGGTAGTGGTTGCACCAGCGGTCATGGCGTGTGTGGCCTAGGTCGATTATCACTGCGCTCATTGGTTGCAGTCCTCACCTTTTTAATTACTGCCATCCTGACGGTTTTTGTCGTGCGTCATGTGCTGCGCTTGGGTGTCTGAGTCATGAAAGAAAATTTGCTGGCGTTATTGGCAGGATTGTTGTTTGGTCTGGGATTGGGGCTTTCGCAGATGATCGATCGCGATCGGGTGTTGGGTTTCCTGGATGTTCGTGGTGTGTGGGACCCGACATTATTGTTTGTGCTGGGTGGAGCTGTTACGGTTACGGTGATTGCCTTCCGGTTTGTGCTGCGTCGTCCTCAGCCAGTTTTAGTGAATAAGTTTTATTTACCAACGAAGAAAGAGATCGACCAGCCACTGGTGATCGGGGCTGCTATTTTCGGCGTGGGTTGGGGAATTGCTGGATACTGTCCGGGACCCGGTATTACGGCTTTGGTTTTAGGTATTTGGAATCCTGTTTTGTTTATGGTTGCGTTCGTTGTTGGCTCACTCAGCTACCAATGGTATTTGACTGCATCGAAACGATAGTTAGAGAGTTTTTTTAACGCAGAGGTTCCAGAGGTTTTCGCAAAGGCGCGCAGAGTTTCTGGAGCAAGTTTTAGTTAATTTCGATTGCCAATTATCTTGAATTTAAGCGACTAAAATGTTGGATCATAAAACACAGGTTGTGCTATCGCAACAGCCGCTCGGGTTGCATCGCTGGAGCCGTTTTTTTCCGATTTTGGATTGGGGTTTGCAGTATCGACGGGAGTATTTAGCAGGGGATTTAACGGCTGGAATTATTGTGGGTACTGTTTTAATTCCCCAAGCGATGGCCTATGCTTTGTTAGCGGGTTTACCTCCTGAAGTTGGGTTATATGCGAGTATTTTGCCTCCGGTTGTTTATGCATTCCTAGGTACTAGTCGTCTAATTTCTGTTGCTCCGGTGGCATTAGATTCGCTGATGGTGGCGGCGGCAGTTGCGCCCTTGGCGGCAGAACATACCCCTCAATATATGGGATTGGCCTTGTTGCTGGCACTGATGATTGGTGCCATTGATATCCTGATGGGCGTTTTTCGTTTGGGTTTTTTGGTGAATTTTCTCAGTCAAGCGGTGATTTCTGGCTTTATCAGTGCGGCGGCGATCGTGATTGGTTTTAGTCAGGTTAAACATTTACTGGGACTAAAAATTCCTCAGAGCGAATCTTTTTTGCGTTTGTTGGCCTATTTAGTACAAGGAATGAGTGCGATTAACTGGATAACGCTTTCGTTGGGTGTTATTAGTATTTTATTATTAGTTTACTTTCCAAAAGTTTTGGGCAAAGAACTTAAAAAACGAGGATTTCAGGAATTAGCGATTATCCCAGCAACGAAAAGTGCGCCCCTCCTCCTTGTCATTGGTAGTTCGCTATTAGTCTGGCTGTTGCATTTGGATCGGATGGCTGGGGTGAAAGTTGTGGGTGATATCCCTAATGGTTTACCTGCTTTTACGTTTCCTGTCCTGGATGGGAATGCGATTTCGGCATTACTTCCTGCTGCTTTTGCCATCAGTTTTGTAGGCTTTATGGAAGCCTATTCAGTTGGTAAGTTTTTGGCGAGTAAACGACGACAAAAAGTTGATGCCAATCAGGAATTTATTGCCTTGGGAGCAGCGAATATTAGTGCGGCGCTGAGTGGAGGGTATCCTGTTGCTGGAGGTGTGAGTCGATCGGGAGTGAATTTTTCTGCTAATGCTAATACTCCTTTAGCATCCATCATTACGGCTTCAATTGTGGCACTGACTGTCATGTTTCTCACACCGTTGTTTTACTTTCTTCCCCAAGCAAGTCTGGCAGCGATTATTGTGATGGCAGTGAGCAATCTTTTAGATTTTGGCACGCTGAAACGGTTGTGGCTATACAATCGGGCAGATGCGATCGCATGGATGACGGCTTTTGTTGCAGTCTTAGTAACCAGTGTGGAGAAAGGCATTTTAGTTGGCGCGGCTGTGTCAATTCTCTTACATCTCTGGCGCACGAGCAGACCTCATATTGCAGTTGTCGGGCGATTAGGAGAAACAGAACATTTTCGCAACGTTCTGCGATACCCAGTTAAGACTTGTCCGCATGTTTTAGCCGTTCGGGTTGATGCTAGCCTTTATTTTGTCAATACAAAATATTTGGAGGATTATCTGATCAAAGCCGTTAATGATCGTCCAGAAGTGAAACATTTATTATTAGTATGTAGTGCTGTTAATTCGATTGACGGCAGTGCATTGGAAACGCTCAAGAGTTTAATTATTGATTTAAAGACAAGGGGCGTTGAATTCTATATGTCTGAAGTCAAAGGGCCAGTCATGGATGGGTTAGCAAAGGTTGGATTTATCGATGAGTTGGGGAAAGACCATGTTTTTCTAACTACCGACCAAGCGATGCAGACTTTGGAATGCATCTGAA
This sequence comes from Stenomitos sp., assembly GCA_036704025.1. Taxonomy (GTDB): domain Bacteria; phylum Cyanobacteriota; class Cyanobacteriia; order Cyanobacteriales; family Coleofasciculaceae; genus Allocoleopsis. Next base: position 14,709 of record DATNQL010001026.1, on the reverse strand, counting down.
CTAAGTTTTAGCGGCAGTTGTACCAGGGCTTATGTTGTTCATCTTTCCAGGTTTTGAATCGGGAATTTCTTCCGTTGATTCTCGTCACGATCCTATCTTGTTTCCTGTTTTGGGGCACATTCCCGGCCTGTTAACCTGGATTGTTGATGTTTTATTAATAGTTGTAAATACTTATAAAATATTGCTAAAATTAAACGCCTCACTTTAGGACGCAAGCTAAAATTAATCTAAAAAAAGATGCCTCAGTTATAAAAGCCAATTCTTAGCTCTGAGAGGAGGTGTTTACAGAACAGAAGAATGACAGCTCTTTATTAGTCTTTTGGAGAGGGTAATCTTTCTCCCCCTTGTGTTGGGTGTAACCTATCTCTTGTGGAGAGTGCATGATATGGTCGTCCTAATACTGTTGTTTATTGTACTTTCAACTGACATTCTCTTAAGTCTCCAACTCCTGAATAAAGCGTTAAAGCATACCTAGAAATTGGATTTCATGATAGGTTTGTCATAGTCTAAAGGCGTTGTCTAGTCCAAATTAGATAATGCCATGAAATGCTGGATTTGCTCTTGCGAGTATCGACGCATATCGTCCCCAGCTTGAAACGCTTTTGTCCAATCCACAATCCAACTCAAAGTCGTTTTCACATCCAGTTTCGGCATCCATCCTAGCTTGGTGTGAGCCTTGGAACAGTCTACTTTCAGGTAAGACTCTTCGTGAGGGTGAGAAGTCTTGTCCAACTCCCAAGCTATATTACTCCCCCAAAGTGCAATCAGTTGTTCCACCATCCAAACTACAGACTTGGGGTGGATGTCCGAGGAACCGAAGTTCCAAGCTTCACTGAAGGATTGCCCGTCTGCATACAACCGTTCTGTCAGCATCAGATAACCATGCAGAGGTTCTAAGACATGCTGCCAAGGGCGAGTGGCGTGGGGATTGCGAACGAACAAGGGTTTATCCTGCATCAAACAGCGCAAAGCGTCGGGAACTAAACGATCTTCCGACCAATCTCCTCCACCAATCACATTTCCCACTCGTGCTGTAGCGATGGCGGTTTGCAACGTTGTAGCCTCGCTTGGGGTGAAATAGGAGTTGCGGTAAGCCGAGGTTACAAGTTCTGCACAGGCTTTACTACTACTGTAAGGGTCATATCCTCCGAGCAGTTCATCTTCTCGATAGCTCCAAACCCAGTTGCGGTTATGGTAGCACTTGTCTGAAGTCACGCAGACCACGGCTCTCACTCCACCCACTTGCCGGACGGCTTCTAGCAGATGAACGGTTCCCATCACATTGGTGCTGTAAGTTTCCAGGGGGAATTGGTAAGACTTGCGTACCAAGGGTTGAGCCGCTAAGTGCATCACGATTTCCGGCTTGCAGTCCCTCATCACCTGCTGTAAGTGAGCCAAATCTCGGATATCTCCTAGAATTGAGGTCATACCCTCGGCAACGGCTGCCAGTTCAAACATACTGGGTTGGGTGGGTGGTTCCAAGGCATAGCCCACCACTTGTGCACCTAAAGTCTGTAACCAGAGTGATAGCCAGCTTCCTTTAAATCCAGTGTGACCTGTGATTAAAACTCGTTTTCCCTGCCAAAATTGGGGATCGATCATGACTTTTACTGTAAATACTTAAGGGAAATTGTTCCACAGCACTGGACTTAATTAAGCCATCAGTCAGTTATGAAGAGATTTTACGTAAAGGAGTGGGATGAATAGCTAATCGTTGCCTACAGTCCTCTGGAATCAGAATACGTCCGGCATAACGCCTTAGCGAAGCATCCCGGAGGGTTATCGCTTATACTTCTCAAGCACCTCTTGCGCGATCGCTTCCCCCTTACCCGCCTCAACGAAAGCAACGTAAGCCCCTCTCCCACCAGCACCCGTTAGGTGAAAACGGTAAGCGATCGCCTCGTACAACTTAGCTGCCTGTGAGTTAAGGGCGATAATGGAATATAGCCTGCCTAGTGTTCATGAGCCTCCATGCAATTTGAGTGGGATGAAGCGAAGAATCTCGAAAACATCCGTAAACATCGGATTGACTTCGCAGATGTTCCTGATATGTTTGATGGTTCTATGCTGGTTGAGCTTGATGAGCGTACTGACTATGGCGAAGACCGTTGGATCGGAATCGGCTTTTTACGAAACGGTGTTGCGGTTGTTGTCTGGACAGAACGGCAGGATGATGTAATCCGTATTATCTCAGCACGAAAAGCAAACCGATATGAGCGTCAACGATTCGAGCAATACCTCTCGTACTGATTGGGCTGCACTAGAGGCAATGACGGATGAGGAGATTGATTACTCTGATATTCCGCCTCTAACCGATGAATTTTTTGAGAAGGCTGTACTGAGAGTGCCAGCCGCTCAAGCTGATAACCTGATTCAGTTAGACCCGGAGGTTATGGCATGGTTTCGATCACAAGGTGCAGAGTATAGAAGCCTGATCAATTCGGTCTTACGCCGTTACATGGAGAACAGCGGTAGCCAGTCGGTCTAACACTGCGCTGCTAGCGTAACGCGTTAGCGAAGCATCCCGAAGAATTATCACTTATACATTCAAATATGTCTTGGGCGATCGCTTTAGCTTTACTCGCAGCAATCAAAGCAACGCAAGCTCCCTTGAAAGCACCACCCGTCAGGCGAACACCGTTTTCTTCGCAGTTGACCACAAAGGCTGCAAGAAAATACCAAGTTTCAGCCATTTCGCTTCCCAAAATCTGTAAATATACCAGGTGCAAGGTAAAACGCCTTTAGTTAGGCTTGATAAAGACCATCTAGGAGGAGAATGCAATCTCGCCATGCCCATAACTGAATCGCTAGATTTCAATTTTGAGGCTTCAATTAAAGACGCTTTGCGTGAAGCACTCAGAGAACGCGGTCATGTGAACATCTTGATTGCTGGTCGTACTGGAGTTGGTAAGAGTACGCTCATCAACGCAATATTTCAGGGGAATTTAGCAACTACTGGTCAAGGTCGTCCAGTAACTCAGAATACGCGAGAGATCAAGAAAGAGGATATACCGCTTTCTATTTTTGACACTCGTGGTCTTGAGATGGCGGATTTCTCTAAAACAATAGAGACTTTACGCTCATTTGTTAGTGAACGCAGTAGAGACATTGAGCCAAAAAAACATATTCACATTGCTTGGATTTGTATAGTTGAAGATCTACGTCGCGTTGAGTCAGCAGAAGAGGAACTTGTCAAGATGCTGGCAGACTATATGCCTGTCATCGCAGTAATTACCAAAGCAAGGCAAGATAAGTCGAGAGATTCCGATGGAGAGCTTAAATCATTTCGCCATACAGTTCAGGAAATGCTTCCGCTCACAAAGAACGTGATACGTGTTCGCGCAATTCTAGAGGAAGATGATGATGGAGGGATCAAACCTGCAATGGGACTTCGCGAACTCGTAGATTTGACGATGGAAGTCGTTCCAGAAGGGCTAAAAAGAGCTTTCACGGCTGCTCAGAAAGTGGACATTGAACTAAAAAAAACGCAATCTCATGCAATAGTAGCGGGAGCAGCAGCTAGTGCAGCAGGGATAGCAGCAGTGCCAGTTCCATTTTCTGATGCAGTTGCTATTGTGCCAATTCAGATTGGAATGCTTGCTGGTATAACGGCAACTTTTGGTCTGTCCTTTAATGAGAGCTTTCTTAGCTCATTAGTAGCCAGTGTAGTTGCTGGAGCAGGTGGAACGCTGGCTGGACGTGCAATCGTATCAGGACTTCTCAAGTTTATTCCTGGTGTTGGCTCCATTGCTGGTGGCGTAATTGCAGCAACAACAGCAGCAGCCCTTACAATGGCATTTGGCAAAGCGTATATCGCTGTGTTGGAGATGCTGTTTATCCGTAATAACGGTGAACCACCTACTCCTGAAGAGGTTGTAGACGCTTTTAAGAACCAATATTGGCAACTTGCTCTCAGGCAATCGGATTAAACGATGATAGAGTTATACATCATAAGTGTACTAAGGGAAGTACCGCCTCATCTCAAGGCTGAAGCCTATCTCTGAGAAGACAGAATACTACACAACACTTAACGTACCTCCGGAACCAGAATACGTCCGACATAACCCGATCGCATATATCGTTCGATCACCTCTCGACTAATCGTCTCTCCCTTACCTGCCTCAACTAAAGCAACGCAAGCCCCTCCAAACCCAGCACCTGTAAGACGTGCCCCAAAAACTCCAGGGGTTTCTTGTAGAATCGCCACCAGTGTATCCAGAGCAGGCACGGAAACTTCGTAATCATCGCGTAAGCTAGCGTGGGAAGCATTCATCAACTCACCAAAACGTTCAGCGGATACTCCCTGTATTGCCTCCAGTACTCGGTTATCCTCAGTGATGACATGACGAGCACGACGGCGATGCGGTTCGGGTAAGTCTTCCGCAGCTTGCGGAGCAGTAATATCTCTCAGCGCCTTTACCCGTAGCAGGTGCGCTGCCTCTTCGCACTCCGCTCGTCGCTGGTTGTAGCCACTCCCTACCAACGTGCGGGGCACACCGCTATCGATTACCACAATTTCTGCCCCAGAGGGAAAAGGTATCACTTGGCAAGCGAGCGATTCCTTTTGGGATAGCTGCGCTTCACGCGTATCGAGAAATAACAGATGTTCAGTATCCGCTAGACTTGACGCCATCTGATCCATAATGCCGCATTGCACACCCGCATAGTGGATTTCTGCCTGCTGTGCTAGCTGAGCGATCCGCACATCATCGATATCTACATCTAAGAGCGATCGCAATCCCCTGAGAGTTGCCACCTCCAACGCCGCACTGCTAGACAAACCTGAACCGATGGGAACCGAAGACGTGACGTACACATTAATGGGCGGTATGGTGTACCCTTCCCGTTCTAACAGCCGAACACAGCCGAAGATATAACTGGCAAATCCTGAAGGTGTATAATGCCCTTCGGAAATACTCACTCGTTCGTCAAGTTCCACTGAGTAAAAGTGGTGCTGCCCATCCTTACTCAAACCCAGTTGCACGGTTGTGCGTTGGGGAATAGCCGTTGGCAGTACAAATCCATCGTTGTAATCGGTGTGTTCACCGAGTAGATTCACCCGCCCCGGAGCACTGGCTTCTGTTTCAGGTGATGCGCCAAATATCTGCTGGAAATTCATCATGGTTTATTGAGAGTCAAATACAGCTTTTTCTAAAACGTTCATTGCATTTTTATTTGATTTGATATAAATTTTTGCTGGATCAGTGTTTAATTGGCTATGTAATTGCTGATTTTTTATTGAAATTCATAGATTATATTGATTTTTGCATTCAAACCTCATTCAGGTCACTTTCAATAATATTATTAGCTGCAATAACGCTTTGACAGAGAGATTTTAAATGCTATTTCACTGAAGAATGTAATCCATTTTTTTGTAATTTATGTTCAATAGCCTGAATTTCTTCCACTGTTTCCCCACTCACAACCCCATAAATTTCAGTGTAAATTTTTCCGTATTTTACTTTTTCTAACGCCGACAAAATGATAAGATCTTTACGATCAAGTTCTGGTTTCAAAGCCACTAAAATAGAATCTAATGTTCCATCCATCTGGTATTCACTGGAATATTTAGCGACCTCTTTTCCCAGTCCCAGAAGAGTATGCCGCTGTAAACAAAGGGGTGTTGAGCCATTAACTCGGAAATTGGCATCAATCGCATAAAACTGTCCCTCTTGATCTTCTAGAACATCAAAGCCAATTACACCAAAATATCCCTGCTGATGAGCATACTGACCAATGGTGGCAATCATCTCAAAGAATCTGCTCACGTCAGTTTGATCATAGTGAATTAGTCCTCCTAAATAGTTACCCTCTGGGGTGACGAGTTGGCTTGTAGTGCCGATTAGCGTGATATCTCCGGTCTTGCTAATGTAGAACTGCACGCAATAGTTCTGCACTTCATTCTTAACGAACTCCGAGACAATAATTGTATCGAGCAGCCTAATATTAAGATATTTCCTCAGTTCTTCAAAACAGTAGCGTAGATCGCTGGTATTCCTGATGATATAAGTGCCTTCTCCGGAGAGTCCGTGCGATGTTTTAATCAAGTATGGGAATTGATCTGGTAACTTAATGTCATCCAGACTTACTTGGTGCAGGTTGTAACTCTCGTATTTCGGACATTGCACTCCCAACTGGGCTAGTGTCACTTTACTCAGCAAATGGTAGTGGGTATCTGGATGAACAGCATGTTTCTCAGGTTGCAGATGATCAAACGGAAATAGTGTGATGACTTTATCAATACGATCCCCTTGGCTGAGCTCATCCAGATAACTGGAGCAATGTATCATCTCCAGATTGGAGTAGTTGAAGCCAAAATGCTCTCTCCAGTAGTCAATTAGCAAGGTTTGCACTGGACTAATGACAATTCCTGGAAGAGCATTGCCTAACACAGCTAAATTTTTCCAAGGTTCCTTCTGACAAATTTTGTCAAAGGAAGTTTTAGTCGCTTCACTACTACCGTCTTGAAGAAAGTATCGTTGGGTGTTGGGGTAAGCCGCCCAGCTAGCCGTCGCTGGATAATTTAAGAGGAACGCACAACGCGTATCTGTGATGTCTTGAGCAAACAGATCAGAAAATGAATTTCCCTCAAAGTATTGAAAGTTATAGGTTGAGTTCATAAAAAATTGCCTCTTTGGAGCAAAAACGGATCAAGCGGCACAATGATGAGGTCTAGAGGTTAGAGGGTTATCGTTTGAATTCCTAGCGCCAACCCTGGAGAGAGCCAGGGGACGTCCATCCGGCTCTAGCCTTAACAACTCCTGGGAAGACATTGTCCTCTGGCGACTCTTTAGCTTGAACTCTTGAGAGCATAACGCCCTCTTCTTCCGGTTCGCCCCTATCTAGAGTGGCATATGCGCTAACGTGAGCGAAGTGAGGCGTCAGCCGAGTAATACTGTGACTTAGATCTTGCGCCGCGCCCTCCGCAGAGAATTCTGGGGTTATACGAACCAAGTCCGCCTGCGCGGACTCAGGTCTCAAGACTTTCAGAACCTACATAGGCAGGTCCGAGTTTGTGTCGCTGCGGTTTCAACCGCCAGGTGCAAGATGTCCGGTTAGGCTGAGCGTGCCTAGCTGGTTATGAGTCAGACTTGATGGGTATAGTCGCGACGTCCAGAATCCTGACCAGAGGATACTAGCGAGGAAACGGGAGCTCTGAATATTAATTTTGTTTAATATCCTACTCCAATGATATCTATAGATAGGAACCCATAGAAGTTGGCTCAAAGCCAAGAAATAGATAATTACTAATAATTTTTTTATCAGTATCATTTAATATTTTTTTAGGATTTACATCGAGCAGTTAATTATTCATCGGTTGAAGGTGGTAAGCTGATAGCAAGTTACAAATGAATAAATAAATCTCATCGCTCAAGCAGCGAAAGAGTCTAAGAGGTTATTCTCTCCGCTCAGAATGAGCAATTCATGTAACTTAGTCTTGCCACCCTCTTAATTAGATTAATTCATGATTTAGGCAACTAAATCTTACGAGATCGTCTAAAAGTAGGTCGCTTGGTTTGTAGAAACCTAAGCGTAGGTTGCTGATGGCAGCCCACCCCTACAACAGAGTCCACAAAGTTTCCATTCTCTATAAACAGAGCAATGGTTAAGTATCTATATACATCCAAAGGATTAACGCAAGGAGGTTCTATGGCCAATTTCTCGAATTATTCCCGTCGGAGATTTTTGTTAACGGCAGGAGCATCAGCGGCGGCATCTCTATTATTAAAAGGATGCTTAGGAAATCCGCCCGATCCTAGTGGCAAGACTATCGCGCAGACAACTCCTGCCGCCAAAATCGACCCAGCACAAGCACCGGAAACTCCGAACATCAAGTTAGGATATATTCCCATTGTAGAAGCGGCTCCTTTGATTATTGCTCAAGAAAAAGGCTTCTTTGCAAAGTACGGCATGACTGGTGTAGATCTGGCAAAGCAGGCGTCTTGGGGTTCAATGCGCGACAACACTGAAATTGGCTCTGCCGGAGGTGGTGTTGATGGGGGTCAATATCAGATGCCAATGCCTCATCTGATTACTGAAGGTGTCATCACCAAAGGCAATCAAAAAATCCCCATGTATCTCTTGGCGCAATTGATTACTCACGGGAACGGAATTGCGCTTTCCAACAAACATAAGGGACAGGGACTTGGAACAAAGATAAACACGGGGAAAGCCGTTTTTGACAAGCTCAACTCTGCAAAAACTCCCTTCACCGCTGCTCAAACCTTCCCAGCTGTTAATCAGGATTTTTGGATTCGCTACTGGTTAGCCGCTAGTGGAATTAATCCCGACACGGATATCAAATTGCTGACAGTACCAGCGGCTCAAACCGTTGCGAATATGAAGACTGGTACAATGGATGCCTTCAGTACTGGTGACCCTTGGCCTTATCGAATTGTTACCGACAAAATTGGCTTCCTGGCGACATTGACAGCGGAAATGTGGAAGAATCACCCAGAAGAATACTTAGCTCTAAGAGCCGATTGGGTGGATAAAAATCCTAAGGCAACTAAAGCCCTTTTGAAAGGCGTCATGGAAGCCCAACAGTGGTTGGATAATTTTGATAACCGGAAAGAAGCGGCTGAAATCCTAGCTGGACGCAATTACTTTAATCTCCCAGTAGAAGTTCTGATAGACCCATTTATGGGCAAATACGACATGGGAGATGGTCGGGTCATTGATGACAAGAAGATGGCAGCCTACTACTGGAAAGATGAAAAAGGTAGTGTTTCCTATCCTTACAAGAGCCACGATCTTTGGTTCATAACTGAAAGTGTTCGCTGGGGTTTCTTGCCTAAAGATTACATGTCAAAGGCTAAGGAAATTATTGATAAAGTCAACCGAGAAGATATCTGGAAAGAAGCGGCAAAAGAAGCAGGTTTTCCTGAAGCCGATATTCCAACCAGTACATCCCGTGGCGTTGAAGAGTTTTTTGATGGAATCAAGTTTGACCCAGAGAAGCCAGAAGAATACCTGAAGAGTTTGAAAATCAAGAAAGTTGAAATTTAGGAATTGGGTAATGGGGAATTGAAGAACAACAACCTTTTTTAACGTTTGCTTGACCAATAACGATTAACTACAGTTAAGGAAGACTAAAGCCATGACAACACTCCAGAGACGCGCTTCAGCCAATACCTCCGAGAATGTATTGGTATCCCGATTGAAAAAGGTATTGCCCGACCTTGTTCCACCACTGGTTGCGATCGTAATATTCCTACTGGTTTGGCAGATATTTTCTCTGACTCCAGGAGCAACACTACCAGGCCCCATCAAGGTGGTGCAAGATACCTGGATACTCATTGGGTGGCCTTTTTATGACAGAGGTGGTATAGATAAAGGTTTATTTTGGCAGGTTTTTGCCAGTTTACAACGGGTAGCGATCGGTTACACCCTAGCAGCAATTGTGGGCATTGGTTTGGGTATCTTAGTGGGTACGAGTAAATTGATGTCCAAAGCTTTAGACCCCATCTTTCAGTTCCTGCGAGTTGTCGCCCCCTTAGCATGGGTACCCATTGCCTTGTCAGCTCTGCGGCAGAACGAACCAGCAGCCCTTTTCGTAATTTTTATCACAGCAATTTGGCCCATCTTAATCAACACATCGGTGGGAGTCAGACAAATCCCCAGTGATTACAACAACGTCGCTAAAGTTCTCCAACTCTCCAAACAGGAATATTTCTTTAACATTCTTATCCCCGCTACCATTCCCTACATCTTTACGGGTTTAAGGATTGCACTTGGCTTGGCTTGGTTGGCAATTATCGCCGCAGAAATTGTCATGTCCGGTATTGTTGGAATCGGCTTTTTCATCTGGGACGCCTATCAAAACAACAATGTTAGTGAAGTCATCTTAGCGGTAGTGTATATCGGTGCAGTTGGCTTAATCCTCGACAAGCTCATGCTGTGGCTCGAATCGCGAATTGTGGCACAGGATCAGAAGTAGAGATGGAAATGGGTAAGGGAAATTACAAGTTACAAATCACCCATTACCCATTAAGCTAATCGGCATCAAACATTGCATAGCTTGGACGGGTTGGATGCCATCCCACCAGAAAAAGGCACCAAATCTAACCCACTCTCTTAAAGGCACAACAGCTTACCAATCGCCAATTACCCATTACCTATTACCAAAAACCCATGAGTGTCTTTGTTGCAGTTGACCAGATTGACAAAGTTTTTCCCTTAGCCGGGGGTGGACAGTACATTGCTCTCAAAGGAATAGATCTCCAAATTAAAAAAGGAGAATTTGTCTCTCTAATCGGTCACTCCGGTTGTGGCAAATCCACCCTATTAAACATGATTGCTGGTCTGGATCTACCCAGCGAGGGATTAGTAACTCTGGAAGGACAACGAATCCAACAACCAGGTCCAGACCGAATGGTTGTGTTCCAAAATTATTCTCTGCTGCCTTGGCGCACGGTGCGAGAAAATATTGCCCTCGCGGTGAACTCGGTGATGAAGGATCTGCCGGCGGGCGATCGCAAAACCATCGTAGAGCAGCACATTGATATGGTAGGGTTGCGTCCTCATGCTGACAAACCTCCCGCCATGCTATCGGGTGGACAAAAACAGCGAGTTGCGATCGCCCGTGCCCTCGCCATTCGCCCCAAATTGCTACTCCTTGATGAACCCTTTGGTGCGTTGGATGCCCTAACACGAGGCAACCTACAAGAGCAATTGATGAAAATCTGTGAGGAAAACCAAGTCACTGCGGTCATGGTTACCCATGATGTCGATGAAGCAGTACTGTTGTCTGACCGGATTGTCATGCTTACCAATGGGCCAGAATCCAAGATTGGTCAGATTTTAGAGGTGGACATTCCCCGCCCACGCAAGCGGATGGAAGTGGTAGAACATCCCAGCTACTACAGCTTACGTTCTGAGATGATTTACTTCCTCAATCAGCAGAAGCGAATTAAAAAGATTCGGGCGAGAAAAACAGCCGTTATTGCTCGTCATGGCTTGGAAAAAGTCAATCTTGACATTGGTTTTGTCCCCTTAACCGCCTGTGCTCCCCTGGCTGTTGCCCAAGAAAAAGGCTTCTTCAAAAAACATGGCTTAGATGAAGTTAACCTCGTGCGCGAAACGAGCTGGCGCGGCATTGTCGATGGCATGGCTGGAGGTTATTTAGATGCGGCTCAAATGCCATCCGGAATGCCCCTCTGGTTAACCTTGGGAGGGCATGAAAACCGACCTTTGCCAGTCGTTACGGCCCTAACGATGACTCGTAATGGTAATGGCATCACCCTAGATAAGCGATTTTACGACCAGGGGATACATACCCTCGCTGATTTTAGAAAGATGCTGTTAGACTCCCCTGCTCAACAGCATAGAATGGGGATGGTTCATCCCTCCTCCATGCACAATCTGCTGTTGCGTTACTGGTTAGCGGCGGGTGGCATCGACCCCGACCAGGATGTGGAACTCAAGACGATTCCTCCAGCCCAGATGGTCGTCGATTTGCAAGCGGGAACCATCGATGGTTACTGTGTGGGGGAACCCTGGAACATCCGGGCAGCGATGGAAGGAGTGGGCTTTACTGTCGTCACAGACTTAGAACTTTGGCCCGGACACCCAGGAAAAGTTCTTGGTGTTCGCGAAGACTGGGCTGATACCTATCCCAACACCCATATTGCTTTGACCAAAGCGTTGCTAGAAGCTTGTCAATACTGTGCCGATCCAGCGAATGACCAAGAGGTGCGTAAGATTACAGCTCAACGGGAATATGTGAGTACGGATATCAACTATATCCACATGGGAGACCCCAACGCCTCTACCTGTAGCCTGGATATACCCATGCGCGAGTATGCTCATCACCAGTTCTATGGAGAGGGTGTGAATCGCCCCAGCCGGACTGAGCAACTTTGGCACATGACCCAATTAGCTCGTTGGGATCATACTCCCTTCCCTAGAAACTGGGTGGAAATCCTGGAACGAGTATGCCGAGTCCGCGTGTTCAGTATTGCCGCCAGAGAACTGGGTCTTTCTGATATTACTTACACCAAAAGCGGGATTCAATTGTTCGATGGTACCCCCTTTAATCCCGAAGACCCAATTGGCTATCTCAACAGTTTGCGGATTAAACGCAATTTCAGCATTGCAGAAGTTGTCCTCGATTCACGTCCTAACGTAGCCGCTTAGAGAATTGGTTGTTTGTTGTTTGTTGTTTGTTGTTTGACCCATAACCAACAACCAATGAGCCATTCCCCATGCCCTATTCCCTATTACCCATTACCAACAACAATACCAATGGTTAACCGCCCTCTAACGTTTAGCGATACCCAAACCCTCCCTACGCGACAGTCAGCCGGGAGTGCTAACAACCGTGAGCCATTCCTGGCGATTGAGAACGTTTCCAAGGTCTATCCGACAAAAAAAGGCTCTTTCACTGTACTTGACGGCGTTAACCTAACCGTACAAGAAGGCGAGTTTATTTGTGTGATCGGTCACTCTGGTTGTGGCAAATCAACGCTGCTGAATATGGTATCGGGTTTCGCCTTCCCCACCCATGGAGAAGTGCGGGTGCAAGGAAAGCGCATCACTCAGCCAGGACCAGACCGCATGGTAGTGTTCCAAAACTATGCCCTATTACCTTGGCGGACGGCTTTTGAGAATATTTACTTAGCTGTCCACGCCGTTTACCCGAACAAGTCGCAAGCTGAGAAAAGAGCGATCGTGCGGGAACATCTAGCCATGGTGGGTCTGTCGGAAGCCGCTGATAAAAAACCGCCGCAAATGTCCGGTGGAATGAGACAGCGGGTTTCCATTGCACGAGCTTTAGCCGTTCGTCCCCAAGTCTTGATTTTGGATGAGCCGTTTGGTGCATTGGATGCCATCACCAAGGAAGAGTTACAGGAAGAACTACTGAAAATCTGGAACGACCACCGCTGCACCGTTTTGATGATTACTCATGATATCGATGAGGCGCTGTTCCTAGCCGATCGGTTGGTGATGATGACCAATGGCCCTGCGGCTAAAATTGGTGAAATTATGGAAATTCCTTTCCCTCGTCCACGCGATCGCGCCCGCATTATGGAAGATCCAGAATACTACAAGCTGCGAAATCATGCGCTAGACTTTCTGTTTCACCGCTTCGCCCACGATGAATAGCTTTTTCTCTGGAGACTCTCCCCTTGCAAAAAGGGGAGGTTTTTTTTCTGAACATTCTCACAGTGAGTTGTCTCACAGGAAACTCACCCCCTCCCCACTTTTTTCACAGGTAGTTAAGCTGATGTGCAGCTAAATTGCCATAGTGAAATTGTCGTAATGGGTGTAGGGTGTGGGAATAGGCTTTCTTAAATGCGTCACAGCTTAGTTACAAACTACCAGCAGAATGCACGAGTGGGCAACAGGTTGTGATAGGTTTATTACCAAATCGGGTGAATTTCCCTTCATGACGAGATGGTTTAACCCATTCAGGCGTTCTCAATCCCTCATTAAGGCAGCATTTTGGGTGCCCTTATTTTGCTGCGGCGGTCGTTTACTCATCTATGTGGCTCCCTCTGATGCCCAACAAAGCTTGCCACAACCTCGAATCTTTGAAGAATTACCGCCCCCCTCCTCTTTCCCTTCCCCCTCATCCATCCCAACGTTTAACGTTCCTACCTCGCCATCGCCCCCCGTTCCCTCCAATACACCTCCCAACCCAATTCCCCCGGAGCGCGAGTTTAACTTCCAGGCACCTCCCCCTCCTATCCCCTCTCGTGAACCAACGGTTACATCGAATCTGTACCGAGTTGATATTGATGGGGATAGTCCTTTCGTGTTATCCCAAGTCCGGCAGATTGAACCGCAAGCCTTTGTGCGACAAAGAGAAAGGGTCATTCAAGCGGGAGTATTTACTAATGCGTATAATGCCGAGTCGCGGGTTCGTGTTTTGGCAGAACGAGGGATTCGGGCACAAGTAATCCCAATCACAGGTAGTATGGAGGCTGCTTTTCGGGAGCCGATGACTCCGTTCCCGCCTGGTACTGATGCAGGTTTAGAGAATTCTGAAAGACTCCTGAGCAATTCTCTGCCGGATAATGTCACTTCACGCGGCTATTTTGTGGTTATTCCAGGAGATAGAAGAAACTTACCCAACCTGGCTGCCGAAATTATCCAGCTCGGAGTTAGCGAGAGTGCTGTGAATCAACGAGAAGCGCCCAGAGGTTCCCATGTTGCCGTTGGCCCTTTTGATAGTCGAAAGGAGGCTGATCGGTGGAGTAACTATTTTCGGTCTTTGGGAATGGATGCTCGTGTTTACTTTGGGGATTGAGCTGCTCATGAGATGGAGTCCGGTAGCATAAGCTGTTACGCATTTAATTTGTATACCTTCACACCCCACACCCCTTTCAAAAATTTTTATATCCAATTTAGATGCGCCGCAGCTTAACACCAGGTTTGTTAACGCAGAGGTTCACGGAGGTTGGCACAGAGGAACTCCAGGCTACTTAGTTATGAGAGTGAGCGTTGTTTTCTTCGCTCTGGGAAAGCTCCTCAAAAATTAACGGTAGCGTTACCGTAAAGGTAGCGCCCAGCCCTTCTCCCGGACTTTCTGCGTAGACTGTTCCACCGTGTAATTCTACTAAATGTCAGTAGACTGAAAACTTTTGCGATCGCTCTGGGGAACAGGCTAGTAGTTCAGACTTTTGTCTAATTAACTGTATTATTCAATACATATTCCTCCTGTTTCCTTGAGAGTTTTATGATAAGCAGAGCTAATCAATAAAC
>DATNQL010001025.1:0-11202 GCA_036704025.1 Stenomitos sp. | reverse complement strand
ACTCGTCTCCTGCCTGTAGAACCCATTCCCCCAATACCTAAGGCTGAAGATGAGGCGGAGCCGTTCACGCCAGTGCACAGCGACAGCCAGCCAATCGTTGCACGTTCGGGACAGAAGACAGTGCTGCAACAATCCACTCGTCTCCTGCCTGTAGAACCCATTCCCCCAATACCCGTCGAAACTTTATCATCCGATTCAGCAGAGTCAACGACTCGCTCTTCCTCTGCTTCTCCTTTTCCTGCTAAATTTCTTCTCCCTTTGGGAATTGGAGGGGTTTTAGTGACCATCGCTTTAGCGATTGGTATCTCCAGCCGCAATTCCGTCAAAGCCCCTACCAACCTGGGAGATAGAACCTCTTCATCGGCTAGCTTGTCATCTCAATCATCTCCGACCTTGAAAAATTCCAACCCGGAGGCTAGTTCAACGTCTTCTACATCGCCCAAAAGTCAAGATTGCGTGATATTTGTGAATGGCAATCTCCGCTCTGATCCCGTTTCACTTCAGAGTGAGGTGATTGAATCTTTCAAGGGATCGCTTGCCGTGACGGGCAAGCGCACTGATCAGGGTTGGATACAAGTGAAACTGTCCAATGGTAAATTAGCTTGGGCGCACCCAGGCATTATATCCAGCGCCAGTGAGAGAGAAATGGAGACTTGCCTGACCACCAAAAGGAATAGTAATTAATCTTTTTTTAGGTTATTAGAATAACCGACTTCGATCTGAGACTCAAACTGGCGTCGCACCTTTTCTAGACGCTCAGTAATCTGATCAATTCTTTGCTTAACGGTTGTGGGATCAATGCTCAACCAAATCGTTGGGTTACCTTTCTGAGTTTTCCGTCTACTATTCACATCACAATTTTTATGTCAACATCTTGTTTCAATTCTTACTGACATCACACTCTGCCACTTCTTTCTTAGGATAGATGCTGGGATATTTTTTATAATCTCTTAAGATTTAGCGGGTTGACGGATCTAACTAAAGATATATATCTCTAGGTAGTGGCTGGCTAACGTTTGGCTATCGAACACGGCATCTGCGGTTCAATGGTTCGGGCTACCGTACAGCAAGGGAGAAAGCTTCAAAGTATTATTAATCACAAAAAACTATCTAAGAAATTGTAATTCCTTAGATAGTTTTTTATAGTGATCACAATCTGACAAAATTTTGATAGAAATTGGAGAATTGGTTTGTGACTATGCCAGAAGAATCTACCGTTCCAAAGAGAGAATTCCTTGCAGAGAATAATCGCGACCCTAAAATCCTAATTGCTGAGATCAATGAGCAAATTGCAAGAATTAATCAATTGAGAATTTGCATCGCTTTTTATTTTCTTTCAGTCTCAAATGATTTAGAGAACCGGAATTTTCCCTTTAGGGAAAATTCCGGTTAAATTAATTCTCTCCCAACAATCTTTAACTGCCAGGGGTACAGCCCGGAAGCGATGCTGGAGGAATCTTCGATCCCGAATTAGCCAATCCTTGTAACTGGCTTCGGTAAGTCACTAACTGACTACGAACCTCTGAACTGGGCGCAATCACAATCATTTGATCAATTACCTTCAAAGCTTGAGGCCAGTTTTGACCACAAACGGCTTTTTTTAAATCTGCATTGAGTTCATCAATCGTCGGTTTTCGGGGTGCGGGTTTTCCGGAACTGGCTGAACGATTAACCAGTTGGAACGAATCTAAAAATCCTTGAATACTTTTGGTTAAACTGCTTTCCTTATCGGTTATGGCTAGGGCGACATATAAACGTTTATTGTCCAAAACCATTCTCCCCCTACCAATCACTCCTTGCTCAAATTGCAGTCGAATTTCCTTACCCGGTAAATTGCTTAAACGAATATTTCGTTGACTTACGAGCCGTCCTCCAGCACCCTCCGCAAATCCCGTCGCGATCGCTGTTAAATATTGGTTTCGGTTTTGTGAGTTTAGAGAAATATTTTTCGGAAAATCTACATAACCAACCACATACCCAGCTTCATTTTCTCGAATCACAGAAAATGTGTTGGTGGGAAAATCACCAACTTTAGTATTCGTTATTCCTTGTTTTTGACTGGGTGTCCCAGGCATCAAGACTCGAAATCCACCTTCTTTTGAAGAGAAAACTTTCCAAATTGATTGCGCGATCAGCAGAGTTGGCTTAGCTTGAATACTTTGAAAAGAGGTATACCCAGTGAATAAAAACGTTAATAAAGAACATGAAATAAGAAATTTTTTATTCATCAATTTTCACTCCCTGAATAGAAGAATAATCCAGCCCAAGAAAAAAGTCTTTGGACTTTAACCTTGGTATATACACAAGCCTTAGCGCAGACTCCACAGATTTGTTATCATTCCTTAAAAATTGTTCAAAATTAGCCGAATAATTTCTCCTAGAACGGTAAAATAGACTTTTGGTATTTCTCCTAGCCAGCCGCCCACTCCTGGAGAGAACGATAAGGAGTGGCTCTTGCAGTGGCTGTATTGCCTTTTGCGTTCGCTTGTAGAAAGGGGATTTCTCGCCTTTTCAGCATCCACCTCAGCTTAAAACCCATTATGACTGATTCGATTCGCTTCCTCATGTGCTCCCCCAAACACTACGACGTGGATTATGTAATTAATCCCTGGATGGAGGGCAATATTCACAAGTCTTCGCGCGATCGCGCCGTAGAACAGTGGCAGAAGCTGCACTATGTCCTGAAAGACCGGGCACTCGTCGATCTCGTTGAACCTCAACCCGGTTGGCCGGATATGGTATTTACCGCCAATGCCGGTTTAGTTTTAGGTAAGACTGTCGTTCTCAGCCGCTTCCTCCACAAAGAGCGTCAGGGTGAGGAACCTTACTTCAAACAATGGTTTGAAAGTCAAGGTTACACCGTCCATGAACTCCCGAAAGACCTCCCCTTTGAAGGGGCAGGGGATGCGTTACTCGACCGAGAAGGACGCTGGCTGTGGGCGGGTTACGGCTTCCGTTCAGAACTCGATTCCCACCCTTACCTAGCTAAATGGCTCGACATCGAAGTTGTCTCGCTGCGGTTAGCCGATGAGCGATTTTATCATCTGGATACCTGTTTTTGTCCCCTCACCGGTGGCTATTTACTCTATTACCCCCCCGCCTTCGACGCCTACTCCAACCGCTTGATTGAAATGCGGGTAGCACCGGAAAAGCGGATTGCCCTGGAAGAGCCAGATGCGGTGAATTTCGCCTGTAATGCGGTCAATATTGACCAAGTGGTGGTGATGAATAAAGCCAGTGAGGACTTGAAAAAGCGTCTCACGGCTGTTGGATTTGAAGTGGTTGAAACACCCCTCACCGAATTCTTGAAAGCGGGTGGTGCAGCGAAGTGCTTGACGCTGCGAGTTACTGAACCTGTTCGCGCTGAAATTCATGCCAATGCACCGGTGGAAAGCCGCGTCGTTCGCATGGAGGGTCATTTACTCGATTCTGGCCTAATCAGCAGAGCGCTCGATTTGGTGGTGGAAAATGGGGGCAGTTTCCAAGTTCTCAATTTCAACCTGGGAGAACAGCGGCAAAGTACCTCCAGTGCTGAGGTGAGGGTATCGGCTCCTTCCCATGATTTGATGGAAGAGATGATGACCCTGCTGATTGATTTGGGTGCGGTGGCTCCGCCCCAAGAGGTGTGTGATACCAATCTGGAACCGGTGATCCAAGATGGTGTGGCTCCCGATGACTTTTATGTCACGACAATCTATCCGACCGAAGTACGGGTTAATTGTGAGTGGATTAAAGTACAGAATCAACGCATGGATGGCGCGATTGCCATTACCCAGACTCCCGATGGCCCAGTGGCTCATTGCAAACTGCTGCGGGATTTAAAAGTGGGTGAACATGTGATTGTCGGTGTGGAAGGAATTCGCACGGTACGCAAGACAGAGTCCCGCGAACAGCGCAACACCCAGGAATTTAGCTTCATGGCGTCTGGTGTTTCCAGCGAACGTCGGGTGGAATTGGTGGTGGAGCAAATTGCTTGGGAATTGCGGCAACTACGCGATCGCGGCGGTAAGGTCGTTGTCACCGCCGGGCCAGTGGTGATTCATACGGGTGGAAGCCAGCACCTATCGCGTCTCATTCGGGAAGGGTATGTACAGGCGCTCCTGGGAGGAAATGCGATCGCGGTTCATGACATTGAGCAATCCCTAATGGGAACCTCTCTCGGCGTGGATATGAAACGCGGGGTTCCGGTTCGAGGCGGACATCGGCACCATCTGAAAGTGATTAACTTGATTCGTCGCTGTGGAAATATTAGCGCAGCCGTGGAGCAAGGGGTCTTGACAAAAGGCGTGATGTATGAATGTGTCCGCAACAATGTGCCCTTCGTTCTCGCCGGTTCAATCCGCGATGATGGCCCCCTGCCGGATACCGAGATGGATTTAATTAAAGCTCAAACCGAGTATGCCAAGCAGTTGGAAGGGGCGGATATGATTTTGATGCTCTCCAGTATGCTCCACTCGATTGGGGTGGGGAATATGACGCCTGCGGGGGTGAAGATGGTGTGTGTGGATATTAACCCATCGGTGGTCACAAAATTAAGCGATCGGGGTTCTGTGGAATCCGTCGGCGTCGTCACGGATGTGGGTTTATTCCTCAGCCTGTTGGTTCAGCAACTCGATAAATTGACAAGCCCTTATCAAGTCATGGTCTAGAGATTCATTGACATGTAGGGACTGTAGGGGCAGGTCTTGTGCCTGCCCTACCCAAAATGAATGATGCCTTGTAGGGGCACCCCTTGTGGATGCCATAGATTTGAGCAGGGCACCCACAAGGAGTGCCCCTATAGAATTTATGTCTCTAACTCATTTCCCGGAATAATGGTCGTCATAAAGAGGTAGTCCTTATTCATTTGGTAACGTTTGTCCTGCTTGATTAGCTTCATAAATTCCCGATGACCGTCCCGTGTTCGTCCCACCAAACAGCCAGCACTAGCAAAGCTAATGTTGTTACGGGGTAAGTCAAATCCCCAATGTTGGTTAACATCAAATAAGCCAGTTTCGAGCTTATCGCCCGTGCGTTTTAGGTCTTTGTTAAAATCCCGATGGACTGTAATTGGGGCGGCTTGAACAAGAGCTTCGTGTGGGTCTGAACCACCGCCATAATGAATCCCGACTTTCCAAGATTTATATTGTCCAAAGGCAATCCGGGCAGCACCTTTGTTTTTGTTAATGGGATTGTAAGTATAGTGAAAACCTGGTTCAGTCGTGGCTTCCCAGTTGCCGATTATTTTCGGCTTTCCATTCACAATTTCGATCACGAACCGACGGTCGTTAAAGTAGTTCGGCTGATCGGAATTAGGGGTGCCATCGGCGTCCATTCCCTCTAGATAAACGATGTTGTACTCTCCAGGCGTTTTAGAAAATTGGTAGTCTTTTTGCTGCATGTACTTAATAATGCGGCTCGCTAAGTCATTGTCGAGTTTCAACTCAGGTTTCGGCATGTCTTCCGGTTTGGTTGAAACTAAAGCTTTAGCTGTCTTCGGCCCCAAAAATTGGTCTTCTTCACACTTCATAAGTTTTTGAAACTCTTTGAGTGCGGCAGCAGAAAGAGGACCAAACTTGCCGTCTGATGGAGGATTGAGGAGCTTCAGCCAAATTAGAACATCTTGAATGTGCTTCGCTAATTCTTGATCTGACCCGATCGCGTCAATACTATATTCAAGCTTTTTGTTAGAAAATTCGTAAAGATTCATGCTGGGTGAACTCAGGGGGTTAGTAGAAGTAATTTTTTCTATTAAAAATTCCTGATCTTATTATCAGTAGACATGAAAGACCGTAAAAATACTCTTGACAATAGGAATAACGGTCTTTCAAGATTTCCTGTGACAATCAGGACTCTTTAGAAAATTTATTTCTTAAGATAGAGGACAATCGTAAAAAATGAATCGATTTCTACACAAAAATTCTTGATTTTCTTGGCTCAAAGTCTGGATTGTCAACTCAATCTCAGTTGAGTGACATCACCGAGTACTGACCTTTTCTCCATTTTCTGAAATCGCTAAGGCTTGATAAAACATCGCCGCCATTTCAGCACGAGTCGCCGGTTTATTCGGTACCAATATTTTATCCTTAGGGTAGCCAGCAACAATACCTGCTTCTTTGGCGGCTGCCACTTTAGCGAGTGCATAATTCATAACTTGGTCGCCATCTTGAAAAGCTTGTAACGTTTCGACGGGTATTGCTGGAGTTTTAAGCTTCAAGGCGGTAGTAAGAGCCACCAATACTTCCGCACGAGTAATCGGTTGCTCAGGGCGAAAATCTTGGGCCGGATACCCTTTTAAAAGACCCGTTTGAGAAACTTCCTTAATCGCATTTCCTGCCCAGTAATCAGCCGGTAAGTCTTTGAATTTTATAGCATTTTGTTTATGCTTGGAGTGAATTACTTTTTGGAGCAGAGTCGCGAATTCCCCCCGTGTCGCAAATTTATTCGGTCGAAAACTCCGATCCGGCAAACCGACAATCATATGACGTTGATTGAGCGATTTAATAAAATGGCTAGCCCAAGAGCTATCAGGAACATCAGAAAATTCCACAACAGACGTTGGGGTAGGAGCCGTGGGTTTTGGGGGTGACAAAGGACTATCTGGAACAAACGCTTTTGATGCTTCTTTCTCCGTCGATTCAGGTTTAGATAAGCCTTGGCTTAAACGGCTACGGCTAGCCGATGAGGGTTCAGGCGCATGAGTCATGGGAGATGGCGTCAAGGCTAGGGGTGATGATTCAGGAGCCGTAATGGTTGGTTTGGCGGTGGGTAACCCCTCTGGCGTAGACTTGGGTTGTGGTGAAGGTGGCGAAGACCCTAATTTTTTGGCGCTAAATGAGCCATGATTTTTATGTATGGCCCAAGCATATAACAAGCTATTGATCGTTGTAAAAGCGACAAAAACTGTAATATAACCATCCCACTTTAGAGGAGGCGGATCAGGAGGAGATAATTTAGACATAGAGTGTTAACAGGCTATTTCTTTCCAGATTAACCGCTTCACTCTCACAACGTCTGTAACTCATTCTTTAGAGAAAAACCATTCAGTTATACCCTCTGCGATCGCGCTGGCTAATTTAGGCTGTTCCTGGGGATTTGTTACCCATTCAAATTCCACCGGATTGCTCATAAATCCCAATTCTAAGAGTACGGCTGGAGCTGTTGCGGGACGCGTGAGTGCGAGGTTGTCCCAAAACACTCCGTAAGAAGGACGCTCCAGTTTCTTGACCAGATAGTTATGTAAAAATACGGCAAGGCTGTGAGCTTGAGCGTTGTACCAAAAAGTTCCCACTCCCTGAGTATTCTCAGCATCACCGTTGTCAGGGAGGGAGTTGTAATGCACAGAAATTGCGATCGCAGGTTGGAGTTTGTCAATCATTGCCACCCGATCTGGCAGTGAAACGTCCTTATCCTCTTCCCGTGTCATATACACCATCGCTCCCCGTGCCACCAGCTCATCTCGCAATCGCTTAGAAACGGCGAGATTAACGGCTTTTTCCGGATAACCCGTTGGTCCGATTGAGCCACTTTCCGCACCACCATGTCCAGGATCGAGGAGAATTTTGACTCCAGTTAAGGGTTTTTGACTGGAAGAGACTTTTGGCGGGTGACGTACAGATAAGACTAAAGTTGTTCCTTCGTATCTCAGGCTGTAACCCCACTGTCGGGAGGATTTGAGGTTAAAGGTATATTGCACTTGTCCAGGTGCCGTTTGTTGCCAGTCGAGACGAGAAATCAGGGGGTCATCATTAAGGCGAATGATGTCAGTTTGCGCTGTCGTATTGTATAAGGTGAGGGTCAAGGTGCTACTGCCCTGCTGCACGCTGATGGGGACTGGCGCTTGTAAGGGAAAATAAACTTCTGTTGCACCCTCAACTTGGCGTGAACGAATACTGCGAATAATGGATCGCACAGGGACAGCACCTTGAACCATTCGCACTTCTGAGGCTTTCATCCAAGCGCCATAATCCAGTCTCACCCACTCTCCTTCTCGTCCAGTAACGGTTGCCCTCGTCCCTTTGGGCAGGGGTGTCAGGCGAGAATGGTCGGTACTCGGGCCGGTTCGAGCAACGCCTGCATCACTAATGACTTCTGCAACTTCTAGCTTAGCTGGAGATAATATTGATATTTTTCCTGAACCCGTTTGGGATACGGTTTGACCGTTGAGAGTTAACTGAAACTGAGGCGTACCCAACTCAGCCGATGATTCTGCGGTGGCACAACCTTGATATTTTCCTACCCCTCCACCTGCGGGGGTAGGTTGATTCGCTTGAGTTAATGCGGCGGAATTAGGGGGAAGTTCAACCTCTTGGGATTGAGGAAGTAAAGGGATGGTTTGATTGGCTAACTGAACCGAGACGGTGGAATTGGGGGGTGCGACAGCGCCAAAACAGATTAACTCTCCCGGCATTGTGGCAATATCCACAGATGGTGTCAGGGAATCTTTAGCAAAGGCTAATCCCGTGGGTGGAGTGGGTGCCGTAGAGCGGCGGGTAACTTTGATTTGGACTTGCTGGTTTTGATAGCGCAATGTAAATTGGTTCTCCCCCAACTGTAAAGGGAAACTGGGGGCAAAATGCCCTGCCGAACTCCGTGCGATCGCTTTACCATTCACCAACACCTCTCCTGATGGGGGTGCCGTGCCAATCAAAAAGATGCGATCGGCTGTAGTTTTGTGGTTGGCTGGGGGATAGACAACCGAAAGGGGTTGTTCTGCCCAAACGGGAGATGCAATTACAGTTCCTAGCAGAGCCAATCCCAAAACGTATCTCATGCTCAATTCCAGTTGTTTTCTACTACTCAGCTTGACTGTATCTGTTGTTGAGTTAAAGATTATATCTATGTTTTGGGATTTTTCATAATTGATCCCCAGTTGCATTCATACTGAGCAGATTCATGTTCTGGGCGTCTCCATGTCTGGATGTCTGTCTCCACTAAGCTGTTACGCATTTAATTTGTATACCTTCACACCCCACACCCTACACCCCTTTCAAAAATTTTTATATCCAATTTAGATGCGCCTTAGATGCGCCGCCGCTTACTCTGTTTGAACACAACTTCGTCTGAGTAGGTAGGCTAGTGCAAGAAGGCAGAAGATAGGAGGCAGAAGGGAAGAAAGTGTGTACTGTAAGCTTTTTAATCTTTTTGAACTGGTGGGTTATTTCCGCCACGCTGTACTAGGCTGGTGTGGTCGATCAATACTCTTCTCAATCATCCAAAAGTTGAGTCGGTAAACCATCAATACTTTTCAGATTCTTCGCTTCCCAATACTCTTGAATGCCCTGTTCTCCTTTTTTATTAGCCCAATCGATAATCATCTGACGCTCTTCTTGAAATTCATAAAGGGGCACACCATAACCACAAGACGTTTGTACTGATTCCACATCAATTTGAATAATTTGACGCTTTCCAGGTAAAGAATCAAATAGGGGTGAGACAGCTTGCCATTCCTGATCTCTGGGATGAATCACTCTCCCTTGACCATATAGGCGTAAAATCATGGGTTGCTCAGAAAAACTACAAAACATAATGGTGATTCGACCATTTTCAGTTAAGTGAGCGGCGGTTTCATTGCCACTCCCCGTCAAGTCGAGATACGCCACTGTTTTACTGTCAATACAGCGGAAGGTATCAATTCCTTTGGGGGATAAATTAATGCGACCTTGTTGAGGTGCAGTGGCGGTAAAAAATATTTTTTGTTCTTGGATAAAACTTTGCAAAAATGCAGGAATTTCAGGGTAAAATTTAGCCATTAATAAACCTAAAAACAAAGTTAACTTCTATCCAACAAAGAGGGAATTGGTTGCTTTGGGTGAGAGAGATCATCAGAGTCTATTCGTTGGGTGAACCAATACTGAAACTGGGTGGACTACCCAAACAAAGCAAGGAGGGTCAGTTTACCAATTCAGACCCAGAAAGGCTAAGATAATAAGCTTATTCCATTCATTGGGCTTTAATCCTTCCCCCTACGACCAACAACTCTTGAAGAGTGTGGCACAATTGACGGGGGTATTCTCTACAGGTCTGTGTCTTAAAAATTTTATGACTAAGTTTGTCTTTGTCACCGGCGGCGTCGTCTCTAGCATCGGCAAGGGAATCGTCGCGGCTAGTTTAGGGCGTCTGCTAAAATCTCGTGATTATTCTGTGTCAATTCTTAAGTTAGACCCATATATTAACGTCGATCCGGGCACAATGAGTCCTTTTCAGCACGGGGAGGTGTTTGTGACAGCAGATGGGGCTGAGACGGATTTGGACTTGGGGCACTATGAGCGGTTTACGGATACCTTGATGTCGCGCCTCAACAGCGTCACCACCGGCTCGATTTATCAGGCGGTGATTAATAAAGAGCGTCGCGGGGACTATATGGGGGGTACCGTGCAGGTTATCCCCCACATTACCAATGAAATTAAAGAGCGCATCCACCGAGTTGCCAAAAATACGAATCCCGATGTGGTGATTACGGAAATTGGCGGGACGGTGGGAGATATTGAGTCGCTGCCATTTTTAGAGGCCATTCGTCAGTTCCGGAAGGATGTCGGACGGAATAATGTGCTGTATATGCATGTGACATTGTTACCCTGGATTCCGGCAGCGGGTGAGATGAAAACCAAGCCGACTCAGCACTCGGTGAAGGAATTGCGTTCGATTGGGATTCAACCGGATATGTTGGTTTGCCGATGCGATCGCCCCTTACAGCCTGGGTTAAAAGAGAAACTCTCCGAATTTTGTGATGTCCCTGTTGCATCAGTGATTACGTCTCAGGATGCCAGCAGTATTTACGAAGTGCCGCTCAACTTAGAGCGAGAAGGATTAGCCCATCAAGCGCTGGAACTGTTGCAAATGCAACAGCGCGAACCCGATTTAAGCCAATGGCAGACCATTATTGAACGCCTGTATTGTCCCACCCATGAGATTGAAATTGCTTTAGTCGGGAAGTATATCCGGCTTAATGATGCCTATCTCTCCGTCGTGGAAGCCCTGCGTCATGCGGCGATCGCCATGGGCAGTGAACTCAACTTACGTTGGGTGAACTCAGAAGATATTGAAGCTTATGGTGCAGAACACTTCCTCGGCGGTGTGAATGGTATTTTAGTCCCAGGGGGTTTTGGCTGTCGGGGTGTAGAAGGCAAGATTTCTGCCATTCGATACGCCCGTGAAAATAAGATTCCTTTCTTAGGCTTATGTCTGGGAATGCAATGTGCTGTAATCGAATGGGCACAGAAT
>DATNQL010001024.1:0-14392 GCA_036704025.1 Stenomitos sp. | reverse complement strand
TATAAATGCCGAGCTTCGATAATTCATCCTCAGTCGTCATCTCCTCTTCAATGAGATGTAATTCTTTGTGTTGTAACTCTGAGTCAGCCTGTCGAAATTTACTGTAGAGTTCGGCATTTTCCAGAATTATAGCCATTTGTTGAGCCGTCATCTGCATTAAACGTGCGGAATCGGGAGTAAAGTGTCCTGGCTGTGAGTGCATGAGCGTGAGAACACCGAGTAACAGCTTACCCTTGAGGATGGGAACACACAGAGCAGAGCGAACTTGGTAAGGCTGATTGTGTAGTGTGATCCAGCGCTCATCCTTCAATGTATCGGCGATCAATCCCACTTGGCGCTGTCTGACAACCCAGCCTGCCAACCCCTTGTTTAAAACTTCGCCAATCAGTCGTTGTTTCTGTGCTCGGATGGTAGCACCACGAGCTAGGATACTCTCCGTGACAATACCAGATTCATCGAGTAAAAATAGACTTCCTTCTTCCGCGCTGGTGATGCGACGAGCAATGCTTAGGGTTTGTTGCAATAAACCCCGTAACATCAGTGTTCCATTTGATGTTTGCAGCATTGTTACTAAGCTTCTCAACAGTTCCTGTTGAGCATCAAAGGCCGTTTTTACGCTTTTAAGGTGGGCAACTTCTCGGCGTAGTTCAGTTATTTCCTGAAGAAGTGGGTTTTGTGTTGGGCTGCGATCGCTCATCTTTCCCTCGTTAGTAAAATGCACCTTAGCTGAAAGCTGGTAATGATGGTTCAGGAGGCTTTGCCGAACAAGCAGTATGCCTGCGGCATGGGGTATCTCGATGCCCAACTCAGTGCTATCAGCTTTCTTTTTGACTTATTACTAACTTAAAGGCTAAACAGGTTTTTTAACCGTTTCCGAACCCAAGCTACAGGATTTTTATCATCCTCTGCGGCATCCACTAACCCCATCGCTCGCAACTGCTGTTGCCGCTCCGCTAATTCTTCTTGATGTTTGCCTAACTCTTCAATGATAATTTCGGCTAACTCAGGCTGTTCGTGCAAGAGTTTTTCAAATCCCTTGTTGTTGATCACAAAGAGAATAGTATCTTCTAATGCTCGAACGGATGCTGTCCGGGGAATGCCTAACATCAAAGAAAGTTCCCCAAAAAAATTCCCTGTTTCCAGGGTAGTGAGCTGCTTATCCAACTTCTCGACAAAGACTTCTATGGAACCCGAAAGAATAATATAAAAAGCATCTCCTGGATCGCCTTCCCGAAATAAGATACTGGATTCTCCGAGACGTTTCCGATACCCAATTTCAATCAATTGCCGCAATTCTAAGTCAGTAAAATTATGAAAGTAAGTAACTTGCTTTAGCAAATCTCTAATTGCTAAGGGCTTCAACAGTTCTTTGGGTAATTCTTGCTGCACTATTGGGGATGTATCTTGTCCATTCTTTCTAGCCATTAGACTAGACGTAAATACTTCGGGATTGCGAAACCACAAATCCATTTGTGGAAATGGAATCGCGATTCCTTGCTGGCGTAAATTGTACTCAATAATAAAATTCAAAGAGCTTTTAATCTGAGGTTCTCGATCAATTCGATTCACCCATACCCATAATTCAAAACCCAAATAACTATCCATGAATCCCTTAAAAATGACTTCGGGAGTTGGCTCGTGGAATACGGCTTTTTCCATATAGGCAGACTTTAAAAGAGTTTCGGTTACGACTACAGGATCGCTGCCATAAGCAACACCAACAGGAATTTTAATTCTGGATTTAAAGCCATCATAACTCCAGTTGACAATTCTGTCTTCAGCTATTTTACTGTTAGGAACAACGACGAAAGCGCCATCTCTTGTACGAATTAAAGTAGAACGAATCGAAACCTCTCTGATATAACCAGAAAGTGTATCAAGTTCAACAAAATCTCCAACTTTTAATTTCCGTTCTAGCAACAATGTTATACCACTGACAAAATTTTTGGTTGCGTCTTGCAAACCTAAACCAATTCCAACTCCTAAGCCACCCGCTAAGACGGCTAACGAAGCCAGATTAAAACCCGTCGTTTGCAAGACGACGATTAAACCTAATGTGCCAAAACTATAGCTAATAATGGTTGCGATCGCTTCTCTATTTCCCTCATCAATTCCCAACCTGACAAGCAGTCGATGTTTCAGAAAATTCTTGCAAGCGCGAGTAATAAAAACAACGAACAGTAATGATAAAATGAGTTGAAAAATTGAGCCAATTGATACAGGAATCTCCCCAATTTTAAAGAGGGGTGAAGTTAGGACATGGTAGATTTTCACCAAAATTTCTTGCGAAATGTTGTTCATTGCTGTCCGTTAGATGTGTAGGATAAAAAAACAACTATTTTGTCTGTGCGATAATATCTTTTATACTTTAGTATTGAGTTAAGTTAATAATGAAATACTGATTATAAAATTCATTAACAAATTAATTTTAAAAAGTTTATTTATGTCTTTTATCTGATTTGTGTTTGAATTTTCCAACTCAATTCATAACTTCATCCAGTTTGAGCCAAATACCGTATTTTAAGATGCGTTCGCGCCGGATGAAATGACCTCGCCTCACATTAGGCATGGTTGTTCTACCATTTCCTGCAATGTGAAGAGCCAATCAGGATATTTTACTAAAAATAGACCAACCTTGAATTCAGCCTATCTTGTTCCATCAAGATTTAGAGCGGATTGATCACGTCAAAATTAAAGATTTCCCAACTAGGTCGGTAAGGTCGGTAAACGGTTCAAGTCTCTAGTCCGATATTAATGATGATTCGAGGTAGATTCGTAAAGGTCATTGAGCATCGATTCTATATTGGGTGGTAGAGAAGTAAAATGGATACAAAAATTTCCATTATCAGTCTGTTTTTCGATTACCTTAGCATAAATATCTTCACTGGCTGAATCTGGGGTATTTTGGGTTAATAAATTGAATTTAATATTACTTAAAGCCACAACAGGAGATTGAGAACTGACTTCAGCCCCTTTGGCAGAAAGTTTAACTAAATCGCCTTTTAACATAACTGCACTAACATGCTTTCCATCGAGAATAGCGTATTGGATCGGAATAACTTCAGTTAAGGGAAAGAATTCTTCTTCTTGTTGTTTCAAAAATAGATTATAGTCTCCACTAATTCCAACCACATCATAAATAGTGACGGGTTTTTTAACCCCTTTAGTGTAGACCTCCTTTTGCCCCTCCACTTTAACCATTGAGCCAGCCTCTTTTAAGGTTAATTCTGAGATTAGAACTTGACCACCTACTGTATAGGATTCGATGCGGTACGTCAGGTTAACTTGGCTACCAACAACACCATACTTCGCCCGTTTTTCTGAGCCAATATTTCCCACGACTACTTCACCCGTATTGATGCCAATACCCATTTCTAGATGTGGCAAGTCTAATTCCTTCATTTTTTGATTAACCGAATCCATGGCTAGCTGCATCGAAATCCCGCAGGCGATCGCTCTTTGAGCATCGTCCTCTCTCGCCGTAGGAGCACCAAACAGAACTAGGATTCCATCCCCCATGAACTCATCAATGGTTCCCTGATACTGAGTAATCACATCTGCCATATACCCTAAGTAGAGGTTGAGCACCTTAATCACCTCTTCCGGAGATAATCGCTCAGATAACGCTGTGAATCCTCTTAAATCGGATGTCAGAATTGTAATTTTTCGCCTCTCACCACCGAGTTTTAATCCTTCAGGATGTTCCAGTAAATTAGCCACCACTTCATCAGTCAAATAGCGCCCAAACGTCTTACGAATCCCTCTAGCCGTTTGAGCAATATAAGCCATAATGACCAAGGCAGAACCCGATAACGCTAAGACGGGTGGGATAACCGGTATCCACCACCCCCCAACAAAAGCTATATAGGTGCTGCCGGCTAAAGTTCCGCCGGCCAGAATGGGTCCCAATGCGCGATGGATGGAAAAATTGGTCACTCCACCCGTGTATCGTCCCTGCCAACTTAAAACACCACCGATGGTACCCCATAATAAAATCCACAGCCACTCCAAAGCTTCAGGCCAACTCTTGAGCAGAGAGCGACCTTCAACAGCCGCGCTGAGTACTTGACTGGCGATATTAGCATGAATTTCTACCCCAGCCATGCGCTCTGGGCTGCTGAGCAGACTGCTACTGTAGGGAGTGAAGTATAAATCCGGGAAAGTCTCACTCACTCCACCAATTAAGATGATGCGATCGCGTCCCCAATCCTTCGCTACCTTATCGTTGAGAATATCTCTCATCGGGACAATGGTGAAGCGATTGCTCGATCCCCGGTAATTCAACAATACCTGGTAACCCCCATCATCTGCTCGGATGTAGCCCCCATCATGGGATTGAAAACGCTCAAAAGTTGTTTTACCCAACCGCCAATTGGTTGTTTCTGGAATTTCCTGGATCTGAATGCCTTCTTTCTCTAGATACAGCAACGCCAGATACATACCCAAACTGGGAATCATTTCCCCTTGTGGAGTCTGTACAAATAGCAAATCACGCCGTATTTTATTATCAGCATCCACGATCAAATCATTAGAACCCACTTGTCCTTTCGCTTTGAGTACGGGAGGAGGTGCTACCGCCTCGCGGCTGCTATTTCCTACGACCTTTTGAATTCCAACGAGATTCGGAGTGGATTTAAACACCTGAACTAATTGATCATGACCCGGTTCTACAGGCAAATCGCGATAAATGTCCAAACCGATAGCTCTCGGCTGCATCGCTTTTAGTTTTTCTAGTAATCGGGCATAGACTTGATCAGGAATAATCGATTGTCCAATGGCTCGGATATCCGCTTCATCAATACCGACAATGACAATTCGCTTGTCTTGTGATTCAAGGGGGCGCAGCCGGAAATACTGATCATAAGCGGCCCACTCCCAAGACTGCAAAAGGCCGAGCATTCGCAGGAGAATGACTAATCCGGCGATCGTGGGAGCGGTAATCCACACCCCGCGCCAGTCCCAAAGCAGCCGCTTTAATCGTTCTTTCATAAGATTGTGTTCAAAAGTGAACGGAAGGATGAAGTTTAAAGTATGAAGTATGAAACAATTTTTGGCTTCATTCTGTATCTTCTATCCTTCATCCTGAGTTTGATCAGTTATCGGCTCTACAACACTCCACTAATGGTGCATTAGCAATCTCTGGTAGGTCTACTGACTTTAACAGTTCTTCCCAAGCGGCATTGATATTGCGATCGCTCGGGCGGTCATGGCGTAATTGAGCCAGAATACTGATCGTTTCTTGCCAAATTCCTGCTTTAGCATAAACATCTGCCTGCTTTAGGGGCTGTCTGGCGTCAGCTAACTGAGCTTTTTGTGTTGAAGTGAGGGCAGTCCGCTGGATCTTCCCTCCTACCGACCGATTCTGTTCCTCGTTTTCTAAGTTGTTCTCGAGGGTCAACGTCCAATCGTATTCTTGACCCATGTTCAACTCTACAGTTTTGGGAAGGCTAAGCTTCACCACACCCGGAATACCTTGGAGTGCCACTGTGGTTTGATAAACGAGCTTTCCGTCAGGGTTATAAACCACAAATTCTGCGGATTTAGCTTCTGTTTTAGGAATATACCAATATAAAGTCGGCTGGGCTGAAACCGTTGTGACGATATTGTTTTGGGGAGACAAGACAGTTAACAAAGAGGAATGGCTGACTTCAGACGTTGGTCGTCCTCCACGCGTCCCTCCTCCAATGGCTTTCCGGGGCGCTCCTACAGGTGTACGTGGGAAACTGATACTGACGTATAGCGGCTGTGCGCTGAGTGGTGGTGTCTGCAAAGAGAACGGCGTCAATGCAGCACACACAGCAACGGAAAAACTTGCCACATAAGAACTTAACTTGTGATACCCCATACTTCAAACCCCTCCTAGTTACATCATTAGAGCTTAACAGTTGACAAAAAAGCAAGAATATGGAATGGGTGAATCAATCGCCGTGTATTGATCTAACCAAGCTATCCACCCTCGCTTTTCGTCAGTAGATGTCTTATGAAAATAGAGTCGGAAACTGCACAAAATCGTTCCTGATACTTTCTATTTTCATCCTGGTGGCGGCATTTCCACCATGAGGGACTATCTGGAAAACCGAGACTCATGGAGTAGTAGAAAGAGACTGTTCGCTTTCCATTGTGTATGAAGTTCATACTGCCTCTTGCCGTTGGGCTGTTTATCCCCGTTGTATTTACTTATCTCTCAGGCTCTTGTCACTTATGCACACGATCTCAAGCCCTAACGGAGCTAGGTTAGATCTAAGCTGAAAACGATGAGCAATCAGGGGGTGAAATTGAGGAATTGGCGGCCAATGAGTGGGGTCTCAATGCAATTGATGTCCTGCAATTTTGGGCTTTATTGCGTTGTTTTACCCCAGTCTGGTCAGCCAGCACAGATTGATGTCATGTCCGGTTAAACACCCACCGTTAGGATTGACGCCGGGACACAGAGAGCTTTTGATGATGGGTAATGAGACGGACATGATATGACGCCCTATCTTCAAGGGTATCGAAAAAGCATATCGCATCGAATGACAACTAGCCCTACCGGTTGGCTAATCGTTAAGGGCTGACTTCAAACTCTGACAAAACTCGCCAATGGCGGACAAACCCTCAGCGGATGTGCCATCAGCCAATCGTTTAACAAAAGCACTACCGACAATGACGGCATCCGCTCCCCACTCTTTGATCTGTCGAGCTTGTTCGGGCTGGGAGATGCCAAAGCCAACACCAATGGGCTTATCGGTTACAGCGCGCATCTGTTGGAGGAGATCTTGAACTCGTGATTCGATTTGGTTTCGGACTCCCGTGACGCCTGTAACACTCACCAAGTAAATGAAGCCTTGAGACTGCTGGGCGATCGCTTCAATCCGTTCTTTTGAACTGGTGGGTGCAACCAGTAAAACAACCTCAATCCCTATTTCTGCCGCAGGTGTGAGCAGAGATTCTGCCTCTTCCAAAGGCAAGTCAGGCACGACTAATCCCTTGATCCCCGCCGCAGCAATCTGTCTTAAAAACGATTCAATGCCTCGATTCAGAATAGGGTTGTAGTAAGTAAACAGGATAATTGGTGCTTTAAGTTGGGGCGCAACATCCTTCACCATCTCTAATACATCATCCAATCGCACACCTTGTTTTAAGGCTCTCGTTGCGGCGGCTTGAATGGTCGGGCCATCCGCTAGGGGGTCTGAGTAAGGCACCCCTAATTCAATCAAGTCAGCACCCGATTGGTCGAGAATGCGTAACGCTTCCGCTGTAGTCTTCAAATCGGGATCGCCAGCCGTGATAAAGGGAATCAGGGCGCATTGAGAAGAATCATGTAGGGATTTGAAGCAAGCGGAAACCGAGGTCATTCGATTTTGGATGTTGGATGTTGGATTGACCCCAAGACGTCATCTCGGGGTAAACAAAACTGGAGCAATGTTCATTATTACCGATCAGCGGACTCAGAACGATGCTCCTGTTCAATTTCTGCTTGCAGTTGGGCTAGTTCTTCAGGTGTCATTTCGTCGAGGCGCTTTTGCAGGACGGCGTCCTTATAGTCTTTCACCTGCTGGTTGTAGGTCATATTTTTGGTGCTAACGCGGAATAAATAGGTCAACAGCCAGCCGACCAAACCGCCAACCAATAAAGCCTGACTCCAGATGCCTGCTTTCAGACTATCTAGCCCAGCGAACTGTAACAGGACATAGATGATTCCGCCAGCGGCAAAAACACCGAAGGCAATTCCAATCGCGTCAATTCGTCGCATTTAGCAATAATTTAGCAGATGCCATTTATGCCTGAATCTGACGCCGCTTAGGACGAAAGTTCAGGAAAGGACTCAGGAGCAACAAACCCGGAAAGAAAAAGAACACGAGGAAGTACATAAAACCCCGCTCAAAGGAGCTAGCAACATACCACCGTTTTTGTAGGTAGAGATAAAGAGCAGCAGGAACGAGTAAAAGGTAGACTCCACTCAAGACCAGGTACAGCAGTGCAACAAGCATAGTTTCTGTTCAGGGCAAACAACGAAAAAGTGCTAGTCAAGGGTGTGCGGGGCAGATTCGCACATTAGGGAGGAGCCGACTCGCTTTTTTGTCGAGACTCAAAGCGGCCTGCTCAACTTTCTCATTCTACAGTGTGACAGTTCGTTACGGTTCTACTTGCATATAACACCTACTTAGTGGTGCAATAGATAATTGCAAGGGTTCTGTAGTAAACTAAGAATTCTGTGCAACCTAGCACGGGGGCGTGGCGGAATGGTAGACGCTACGGACTTAAAATCCGTTGACCTTAAACGGTCGTGTGGGTTCAAGTCCCACCGCCCCCATTCCAATTCATTAGACCTGTCCGAAAATTGTTGTGTCACTACAACCATAAGTTGAGCCAAATACTCACTTTATGCTTGTCATTTGCTCTGCTCAACTTACGCTTGTAACTCATCCCGTGCAAAATGCGCTTTGTGATTTAAAGTTTGTTTTTGCCGCTCCGGCAAGCTTATGCTTTAACAAGGCTCCGGTAATCAGCACGAAGAGTTGCCCCAGTGAAATTGGCAGTGACTGTAAGATCAGGCAATGTCACGACCAACGCACTACGTACAAGTCAAACAACTCACCCGATTTCCGCTTCGCCACCTTAGCGCCTGCTGCTTGAATTACTTTTTCCCACTCCGAAATTGGCTCTAAAAACACTTCAGCACCCAGATACATTTCCAAAACTGCCCAATCCTCCGCCAGAGGTTGCTCTGGATTAAGGACATCAAACACAAATTGCCCCCCCGGTTTTAGTATCCGCTTGACTTCAGCCATCACCCCAGCCCAATAATCAAGGGGGTAGTAGCAACTCCATCCGGTTGCGATCGCTAAATCAAACTGCCCAGACTCATAAGCCAATTGTTGCGCTGTCCCTAACGCTACTCCCTTAAACAGCTTCGAGTTCAACTGAGAACCTCTGGCATTGAGGGCATCCCGTGCCACCACACTGATTTCCTGACCATAAAAATAAGCATCCCAATCCCGCCAGGGATAAATCAAAAAGCTAACCCCACAGCCAATATCCAAACAGCGCTGATTCTTTTGAGGTTTCGCAATTTCCCAAAAATTTGAAGCAACTTTACTGGTCAGTGTCCCCCCAACCCACTCCTGAAAAATGGGCATCGCCTCCACTTCCTCCGGCAGTTCAAAGGCTTCACCCTGATACTGGCGATTAAATCGAGACGCTATCTGCGCCTCCCTCTGAGTCATCTGGTAATTGGAGTCATAATCTCCCGCATTTTGAGGGCGGTGTGAAGTTCTACCAGACTCATCGCGTTTTTTAGACATCGGGACAATAGACCTCATCACATATTGCCAATATAGCGACTGTAGGGGCCATCCCTGGTGGTTGCCCCACGGCGATTGCCCCATAGCTTATGGCAAGCACAAAACCTACCCCTACTTTTGGGATACTACGATAGATTGCCACACAACCTACGAAGGAAATTTTGTGGCTCACAATAAAGCCAAGTAGTCAAGTTACACTCAATTATCGAGAAGCCTGCTCCTTGTCACAAGCAATTGCATCATATGGAAACCACACTAGCGGGTCATTATCAGGTTGTTGAACCCTTGGGGGTGGGAGGATTTGGTCAAACCTTCCTGGCGAAGGACATGCATTTACCCGGTAATCCCTTGTGTGTCGTTAAGCAACTCAAGCCTAGAGATAGCGATCCCGCCACCTTGGCTACAGCACAACGCTTATTTGAGCGTGAGGCGGAAATGCTCTACCGATTAGGCGAAAACCACCAAATTCCTCGCCTTTTAGCTCACTTTGAACAAGACGGAAAGTTTTATTTAGTTCAAGAGTATATTGAAGGTCAAACTTTAGAAAAAGAACTGGCTCATCGTAAAAAGTTAAGCGAAGCCTCTGTGATGCGGATTTTGCAAGATATCTTGCAAGTATTAACCTTTGTCCATCAACAAAACGTCATTCATCGTGATATTAAACCCGCTAATTTAATTCGACGCAATCGAGATGGCAAGATTGTTCTCATTGATTTTGGAGCCGTTAAACAAGTTCGTAACCAGGCGCGTTATACTCCCAAACAAACCAGCCTCACCATTCCCATTGGTTCCCCCGGCTATATGCCTAGTGAACAACAAGCTTCTAATCCTCACTTTAGTAGTGATATCTATGCCGTGGGCATGGTGTGTCTGCAAGCCTTAACGGGATTATCCCCGAGAAGATTACCCAAAGATAGCAACACGGGGGAGTTTGGTTGTGGGTTAGTTAACGATCGCGCTTCTATTAGCCCTGGTTTAGCCGCTATTTTAGATAAAATGGTGCGCTATGACTATCGCCAACGCTACAAGAATGCCAGCGACGCACTGGACGCACTGGAACAGCTACTCGATTGTGGAGAACCGGATCAGATTGAAGCCTCAACCCTGATTGCGCCCTCGATGTCTCCTCCCTCTTCAGCCTGTGATGAAGCAGAAACTCAAGGGGTTCCCCTACCGTTTCAGTCTCTGATTGCCGATAAAACCGAAGGATTCGTCGGACGGAATTATGTGTTTGAAGCGATTGAAGAGTTCTTAGAGCAGGAAGCTTGCGGCTATTTTATTATTGAAGCTGATCCGGGTGTCGGCAAAAGTGCGATTCTGGCTGAGTATGTCAAACGGACTCGGTGCGTAGCCCATTTTAACGTGCGATCGCAAGGTATTAATCGCGCGGAAGAATTCCTCAAATGCGTCTGTACTCAGCTAATCGAACGCTACAAACTCCCCTATTCGCTTCCCTTAAACCCTGAATGCATCCGCGACGGTAACTTCTTAGCACGGCTGTTGAATGAAATTAGCACGCTGGACACAAGGGTAGACGATACCTATGCCACAACAACCCTCAGTACAGAAACAAAATCAACCTCTAAATTAGTGATTGTCGTCGATGCTTTAGATGAAGTCGATCTCAGTAGTCAGACACCGGGTGCCAATGTCCTATATCTACCCGCCTCTCTACCCCATAGCGTTTACTTTATTCTGACCAAACGCATGACACCTGTACCCTTGGTGGTGAACCATCATCGTGTGTTTGAGTTGGTGCAGTATGCGGCTCAAAGTTTACAAGATGCCAAAACCTATATTCGATGCCGCATTAACCAGAGTGAGGCTTTACAGCCATGGATTGCTAATCAGGGATTGACGGTTGAGGATTTTGTAACCACATTAGCAGAGAAAAGCGATCGCAACTTCATGTACTTGCGCTATGTGCTACCGGCGATTGAAAGCGGTACATACCAAGATTTAAGCATCGAAAATTTACCCGAAGGTTTGGAGCAATATTACTACCAGCATTGGCAAAATATGGGCATGACAGCCAAACCACTGCCCCGCACCAAGATTAAAATTGTCTATGTTTTAGCAGAAGCCCGAAAACCTGTCTCCCGCCAGTTAATTTCCGAATTCTCCGGGGAGGATGCCTTGACAGTGCAAGAAGTCCTGGATGAATGGCAGCAGTTTTTGCGCGAACAACGCATTGATGGACAAACAGGCTACAGCATTTATCACACCAGTTTCCAAGATTTTCTCCATCACCAGGATATTGTGCAAGCCGCTGGGGTAACTATACAGGGAATTAATGCGATGATTGCCGATAACTTAGCCCAAGAATTGGGCTTGTAAATTCAAAATTAGAGACTCGAAATTCCAAATATTCAACATGAACATTGCTTTTATCCCCCTCATCGAGAAGACGCGGAGACGCAAAGACGCGGGGACGCGGGGACGTAAGTCCCAAGGGTCTGAAACCCCGACTGAATCGAAGATTCAGTCGCTCGAATTCAGACGGGGTGAGTGTCACAGTCTGAATTCTTTCTTTGCGTCTCCCCCTCTGTGCGTCCCCGCGTCCTTGAACCTCTCTTCGTCCCACCGTCTAAAGACATGTAACTCAACTCCGCATCTATAACCCCTTTCATCTCTGTATTTTCTATATTTCCTCTTGTTCTTTACTCAGCGAACTCTGCGCCTCTGTGGTTCCTTAACAAAAGGGGGTAATCAATTCGGATTTGGTATGAGGATAAAAGCTGATGGGTGAATTAGGCGATCGCTTAGCTAAAATGTCGCCAGAAAGGCGACAATATGCCCTGGAAACTCTACCGAGTCACTTGGCGAAAGCGTCTCAGTTTGAACGATTGCATCGCTTACTCACGGATTTCGATTTTATTGAAGCTAAGCTTTTGGCTTTGGGAGTGCAACTTTTAATTGAGGATTATGACTTAGCCACCCCTTCAGTTCCCTCCAACATCCCTGATCATGAAAGTCAAAAAGATGAGCATCATCCCTCCTTGGTTAAGGGAAATCTAACGAATCTAGCAGAGACTGAACATTGCCACTCAGAAGCTGATGCGAATCGAAGAGGAACCAGGGAGAATCTAAAGGTTAAAGCCGACACCTTAAAATTCATTCAAGGAGCATTAACACTCTCAGCCCACATTCTTGCCAAGGACAAAACCCAACTAGCAGGGCAACTATTAGGACGCTTGCTGTCGTTTAAAGTCCCAGAAATTCAAGCGATGCTACAGCAAGCTAAACCCAAAAAAACCTGGTGGCTACGTCCTTTAACCTCTAGCTTGATGCCTCCGGGTGGCGCATTGCTACGCACTCTCACCGGGCATACTGACGCCGTACAAGCCGTTGCCGTGACACCCGATAGTCGGTGGGTGATTTCTGGATCGAATGACACCACTATTAAAGTCTGGAATTTGGCAACCGGAGAGGAACGATTGACTCTTACGGGTCATACTAAAGCTGTCAAAGCCGTTGCCGTGACTCCAGATGGGCAACTCCTGATTTCCGGTTCGAGTGATAAAACGCTCAAAGTCTGGGATTTAACCACGGGAGAAGAGCGGTTCACCTTGACGGGGCATCTGGGTAAAATACAAGCGATCGCCGTCACTGCCGATAGCCAACGGGTAATTTCGGGTTCGGATGACACCACACTCAAAGTGTGGAATTTGTCAACAGGGGAGGAATTATTGGCCCTGAGTGGTCATCTCGACACCGTGCAGACGATCGCCATCACCCCAGATAGCAAACGAGTGATTTCCGGTTCGGATGACACCACTCTTAAAGTCTGGCATCTCAAAGCCAAAAAAAAGGAACGTTTGACCCTGGTTGCTCATCCCGAATCAATCCAAGCGATCGCGGTTTCACCAAATGGGAAGTTAATCATTTCCGGTGCCGATGATACCACCCTGAAAGTCTGGCATCTGAAAACAGCGAGAGAACAGTTTACCCTAACCGGTCATACCCAATCGGTACGTGCGATCGCGGTTACCCCAGATGGCAAACGTCTGATTTCTGGGTCTTATGATAAGACGCTCAAGGTTTGGAGTCTGAAAACGGGAGAGGAACTGTTCACCCTCATCGGTCATACTGGTAGAGTCAATGCGGTGGCGGCAATCCCCAACGGGACAGGAGTGGTGTCGGGAGCGAATGACAAGACGATTAAAGTTTGGAATCTAGACCTTAAACAGAAAGAGCGATTCACTCTCGCCGGTCATAGAGGTGGCGCAAAAGCCGTAGCTGTCACGGGAAAGTGGGTCATTTCCGGTTCGGATGACACCACACTCAAAGTCTGGGACTTGGCAACCGGAGAAGAACATTTTACCCTGAGCGGTCATGCCCATAAAATTCACGCGATCGCCGTCACGGGAAATTGGATTGTGTCTGCGTCAGAAGATAGCACCCTCATCCTTTGGAATCTAGAAACCAGGGAGAAATTTTTTACCTTCACCGGTCATAACGGTCGGGTGAATGCGGTAGCTGTTACGCCGGATGGTCAGTGGGTGATTTCCGGTTCTTATGATAAGACCATTAAAGTCTGGAATTTAGAAACCGGAGAGGAACTGTTTACCCTCACGGGTCATAAGAGAGGAATTGATGCAATTGCCGTCACACCCGATGGTCAACGGCTGATTTCGGGTTCTTACGACAATACACTCAAAGTTTGGGATTTGAAAAGTCGGAGAGAATTGTTTACCTTAACGGGTCATGCTAGCGGCGTCAATTCGGTTGCCATCACCACAGATGGTCAATGGTTGATTTCGGGTTCTTATGACAAAACAATTAAGGTCTGGGACTTGAAAAAGAGAAGAGAATCGTTCACCCTCATCGGTCATACTGAACCCGTCTTAACGGTAGTGGTGACGCCGGATGGTAAGCGAGTGCTTTCGGGTTCCTGGGATAAGACATTCAATGTTTGGGATTGGGAAAGTCGGCAAATTATTGCTACTTTTATGGGAGATGGGGCATTGCTATCTTGTGCCGTTGCACCGGATGGGGTAACGATTGTGGCGGGTGAGGCGTCAGGACGAGTGCATTTTCTGTCTCTAGAAGAATATCGCGAGTCTGGAAATCCCTGTATCTAGTGCAGCATGGCGGAATTCAAGGAC
>DATNQL010001023.1:0-4065 GCA_036704025.1 Stenomitos sp. | reverse complement strand
CTGCACAAGCATCCTCACTCAACGGTTCATAAACTTGTCCTTTAGGCGCTTGGTTGTAGAGAGTATCCGTTGTGGGATGGATAATTTTGAGCGCTTGGTTGATGTTGGCAATACCGGATGCTTCGTTGCCATCCGCGTTGGTTACCAGGAAATTGCGATCGCACTCTCCCACCTTACCGACTAAAAGCCCCATCGCCGTAGTCGAAACTTTTGGATCGCCTCCTACCGCAAACTCTTCTAGAGGCAATTCACCCAATTCTGGTAATGGTAACTCAAATTCCGTTACCGCCGTTTTCGCCGCAGGGCCACCTCCCGCCCGTTCACAATTAATTCGCACCAACTCCCATGCTTCTAGAGGTAACGCCCGCGTTTTCAACGCTTCCATAATATGGGGACTATTCAGCGTGTCTTTAGGATATAGGTTGTGAGATTTTGCCCCCCGTGCGTGGACACCCGCCCCTTTGAGCTGTTTAATGATAAACACCGTCAGTTTTCCACCCAGGGCAGACTTTGCGGCTTTATCCATTGCCACCAGAACCGCTTGGGTAAATTCCAACCGCTTCTCTAAGGAGAAAGCGGTGCTATCCACATAATCCCCTGGTTGATTTTGGTCGTCAAAGTCTTTCGCATTCACCAAGATAACTTCTTCAAACCCATTACCCCGCCAGTACTCCACCATCTCCTCGTTGGATTTAGTGGACACCATGCTGTGATGTTCCTGGCTGTAACCATTCCACACCAGCACCGGTAGGAAGTTTGTCACTTCGGGATAAGCGGTGTGGAAATGCGCCATACTGCTCATCGGGTAGGGTTCGCCCATCCCCCCATCGCCGAGGGTGAAGGGGAAAAGCTTGTCCCGGTGGAGGAGTGCCGCCGCCATGGCAAAGTGTTGCCCTTGTCCCAAAGGACCAGCCGGTGCGAGAATACCGGGAATGTAACCGGATAAGTGACCTAAAAGCCCGTGTTTTTCCCGGAAGCGATCGCGCAATTGCTGCACGGTAGAAATCCCCATATCCTCTAAGGAGCGATCGAGGAACATGGCACTGTAGAAACCGGGAGCATGATGTCCGACTTCTGTCAAGATGTTTTTATGGCCCAGCATCACCAGAGCCGCATAGGCTTCCGCTTGACTGGCAAAGCCGCCAGGGTGTCCAGAAGCTTTACTCGCCGTGACTTGCAAGGTCAGGTAACGCAGGGCATCAGCCGCTAGCAAGGTTTGAAATACAGCTTTTGGGTCATTGGCGTCCGCGATCGCTTTTTGTCCTTGGGCGATCGCAGGTTCCTTACCAAGCTTGTCAAAACCCGGCAACGCTTCACCAAAATACTGAATCCCCTCGCAAAAACTAGGGGCTTGAGTGGCAACGGTCATAATTTTAGATCCCTCTTTTAACAACTGCGTCCCTGTAACGGGTTGACCTTATTAGGTAGATCCTACAATCTGGCCACCCCGGAAATAGCGCTGTCAGGGCGATAGCTAAGGAATCTGTAGTCATGAAATATCTTATTGATTGGATAGAGATTTGTGAACGACCTGGCGGCTAGGACTACTGGCGAGAGCTTCAAAGCCTTTGTCTCTTTTTTTAACTACATCTTTTCTGTTGGATCGTTCATACTTTCTGTGTAAGTAAGTTCTACTTTACGACCGGGTGCGGTCAAAACGAGTTGGTGATGTCCAGAAAATCTCTCCGCGTCCCCGTGTCCCCGTGTCAGTCTCAACCAACCACTTATGACCACACTCTTTACGACCTGCTCAGCACTAGCTCAGTTGCCTTTGCATCTAATGGGTCTAGAGGAAGTAGCCAAGAAGCTTGCCACCGTTGACCGTTGAATTTCTCCCTGTTGAATTAGGAATTGCAGTATGACATTACCTCCTAGTCCATCCACACCCCCCTTAGTGCAGATGCTCCAGTGGATTGCTCGCCCTATGGCCTTAATGGAAGACTATACCCAACGGTATGGCGATTGCTTCACCTTACCTGTAGGTAGAAATTTTGGTTCTATAGTGTTTGTGAGCCATCCCCAGGCCATGCAGGAGATTTTGAGCGACTCCAAGCATTGGGACGCTCCGGGTGAATTTAATGAAATTTTTGCGCCTATCCTCGGAAAACATTCGGTGATCACCGTCAGCGGCGCACGTCACCAGCGTCAGCGCCAACTGTTAATGCCTCCCTTTCATGGAGAACGAATGCGAGCCTATGGTCAGCTCGTTGAGGAAGTCACCGAGCAAGTGATTCGTCAATGGAGGCAAGATGAACCTTTCTGTGTCCGGTCTTCCACACAAGCGATCGCCTTGCGGGTGATCTTGAAAGCCGTATTTGGTCTAGATGAAGGCCCACGCGGTCAACAACTCGAACACCTTCTGGGTGCCATGCTGGATGAGACGAGTTCTCCCTACAGCGCCGCTATGCTTTATTTTCCCGCCCTGCAACGGGATTTAGGCCCCCTGACTCCTTGGGGGAACTTTCTACGCCGCCAGCGAGAGACGGACAAATTGATTTATGAGGAAATTCAGGAACGTCGAGAACACCCCGATCCCTCTCGCACAGACATCCTCAGCTTGCTGATGGCGGCTCAGGATGAGGCCGGTGAGTCGATGACGGATGTAGAGTTACACGATGAATTGATGACCCTGTTGGTCGCAGGTCATGAGACTACGGCGACGGCATTAGCTTGGGCCTTGTACTGGATTCACAAGCTGCCATCGGTGCGCGAGAAACTGTTAGAAGAACTTGATAGCTTGGGTGATGACCCAGACCCTAGTGTCATTTTCCGACTGCCCTATCTGAGTGCCGTTTGCGCGGAAACCTTGCGGATTTACCCTGTTGCCATGTTAACCTTCCCACGGGTGGTGAAAGTCCCTCTATCGCTCATGGGTTACGAGCTTAATCCGGGTACAGTCGTGATTGGCTCAATTTATCTTACACACCGCCGAGAAGATTTATACCCTGAACCGGAGCAGTTTAAGCCAGAGCGCTTTTTAGAACGTCAATTTTCTGCCTATGAATATTTACCTTTTGGAGGTGGCAGTCGGCGCTGTATTGGTTTAGCGTTTGCCCAGTTTGAAATGAAAGTGGTACTGGCGAAGATACTGTCCCGCGTTCAACTGAAACTAGCAGATAATCGTGAGGTCCGACCGACGCGCCGGGGTTTGGTTACCGCCCCCGATAGTAGCATCCGACTGGTTATGATGGGTCAGCGTCAGGAGAAAATGCCCGTGACCCAAACTGTTGCCAGCGTGGGATGAAGTCCTCTCTCACTTCGCTATGGATAGATGAACCTGAACATGCCATGAATCTATCCTGAGCTGTTAAGCCCTAATGCCGCTTGGCTCTTGTCGCTAGCGGAAATTCTGGGTGAGTGTTAAACCCAAAAAACAACTCTGGTTGTTGATTTTGGTTATTGGACTGAAGTCAACAACGATTATTCCTGACAAAAGCCTACTCATGAACTTGCCTGACGGCCCGCAGACACCTTCTTTATTACAGACGGTGCAATTAATTGCACAACCCACTCAATTTTTGGATACCTGTCGAGAACACTATGGAGACCTGTTTACAACGCGAGTACTCGGTTTAAATTCTCCGCCGGTGGTATTTTTTGGTAATCCTGACGCTATTCAAGAAATTTTTGCGCTGCCTTCCTCAAAATTAGACTTTCGCAAAGCCACTCATGTCTTTGAACCGTTGATGGGAGAGCAGTCCATCATTTTACAGGAAGGGCGTAGCCATAATCGCTTGCGTCAGTTGATGATGCCGCCCTTTCATGGCGAACGCATGAGAAGTTATGGTCAGCTCATTGGCGAAATTACTCAGCAGGCGATAGAAGGCTGGACGATAGGCTCCACCGTATCCATGCAGGAGGTGATGCCCAAAATTACCCTCCAGATCATCTTACGGGTGGTGTTTGGCATCGATCCCGGCCCCCGTTATCAAGATCTCGAACAACGGCTGAGTTCGCTCTTAGATGACATTACGACTCCTTGGTACTCCAGTTTGTTTTTCTTCCCACCCCTACAACGGGATTTAGGAGCATGGAGTCCTTGGGGGCACTTTCTGAGACGCCGCC
>DATNQL010001022.1:0-5782 GCA_036704025.1 Stenomitos sp. | reverse complement strand
ATTATCCTTGGCTGTGGGGTCGATCCACTGCTTTTTGATTTCAAACGGAAAAGCGGCGTTTAAGCCTTGTTCCGTTTGACTACCAATTT
Organism: Stenomitos sp.; assembly: GCA_036704025.1. GTDB lineage: Bacteria > Cyanobacteriota > Cyanobacteriia > Cyanobacteriales > Coleofasciculaceae > Allocoleopsis. Next base: position 5,693 of record DATNQL010001022.1, on the reverse strand, counting down.
GCTTAGCGCCTTCCGGGAGCTGTTCGTTAATTGTGGGCTTCAGCGCCCCGTGATGTTGAACTAAAAGCTCAAGGTACGCACCTATGAGCTGACAACAATCATCCATTTTCTTGTTTTTAGTGGGTGGATAATTTGGAATTGGTGGCTGATTCTTAGGGGGTGAGTTTCCACCTCCTGAGTAGTCGGGGAGTAATGGCCCACGCTTCACTAATGGCAAGGGACAGTATTTTTCAACTACAAACACCCTGATGTTTGTGTACTGTCCCCATGATTTGTAATAAGCGACTCTTTCACTTATTAATGCACCAGCACCTGATCCTTGAACGTTGTCATAAAATGTAATTCCATAGGATTCTGGAAGCTGAAGCTTGACAGTGCCTCCCAAAGGCACGACACCCGGAAAACCGCCGGGTGCATTCTGCGTAAAATCAGCTCCCTCGGTACAGGCGAGGCCTCCGGACCTCGGACCACAAACGTAACAAGCTCCTAATATTCCTCCATAGTTCATGTAGTAATAAGTTTGCCCGTTCATTTCAAGTGTGTTAGGAGCTTTCAAAAAAAGCTTGCCTTTTACGGCGTTAAATTCATAGCTGCTAAAACCGTAGCCCGTACATCCACCGTATACGTTATATCCGGTGCAATCCTTATATAAATGCTCGTTCCTTTCTATTAGGAACCAGATTGAATATTCACATTGATTTCTGAAATTTGGAAGTTGCCCCTCTGCGTCCCAACTTTGATCCTCTGGGCTTCCTTGCCCCGACGTGGGAGCGGAAGGCGCGCTTGAGGTTTGCTTTTCCTTCTCCTTACATTTGTTTTCGCCCCAAGTGTGGGAGAAAGGCCCGATCGACAGCGTGACGTATGTATAGCAGCCCCCATCGTCAATCCCTGCATCTAAGGAGCCCGATATCGGACCTTTGCCAAAACCCGCCCCACCATAACCGCCCCTGATTTTCCCAGTCTTTGGGTCGATCGAAACCCCTCCTCTAGCCGACAAACCGGGGACGGAGGGGATAGGGATATCAAGCCCCACATTCGTATTATTTTTTGGACTCTTCCCAATATCAATTCCCAGCCCTCCCGATCTAGGAGGTTTGGGTTTTTCCAGATCTAGATCGGCGCTCTTGTTAAGGTCAATCCCGCCCGGTCTGGAAATAGGGGACTTCTCAGGAGCCTTGTTTCGATTGGAGCGATCGCCCCCTTCCCATTCCACGTCGATCCGTGCGCTTTTCTCTTCCTCAATATCCTGAGCTTCGCCGTCTTCATACCCGCCCCCATACCCAGTGTTTATCTCGCCTGAGATTTTTGTCTGCCTACTAGACCTAGTGGTAGGGGTTCGTCCCATCAGTTGAAGTGTTAGATTAACAATATCCTTATTGTAGGTTCTACACAGTATGACCGCTATCACTTGGGGGACGGGAGGAACTTTGCAGGGTATTACCTCTGTAGAAGATTATTTTACTGGTTCTATTAATTACTTGTATGCGCAACAAAATACGAGCGCAAAAAACCCCAGTAATATCCAAAACTTGACTCGAACCATTAACAGTACGGGTACGATGTCAGGAAGCCTGACGGTTCCCGCGACATTCACGGGTGCAGCTAACGGCAACATCACGGTTGCAGCTGCAAGTTATTTAACTGGCGTCACCTGGGTAGCTCCGACGGGAGGCGATACCCAGCCAGCCAATGAAGTGATAGCGGTGATCGATTCCGCTCGCAGACTCAAGGTGTTAGAGCTGGACACCTCCAAAAACCCCAACAACGCCAACTACATCTCTGTCGCTTTTGCAATGGGGGCGAGTTCTGGCAGTAACAACGGCTCGATAACTATTAGCTTTAGTGGATTTCCGCTCGATATCACCGTCGCAAACAACGGCGACATCACTTATTCAGGGAAAGCCTATTTAAGCTAATATGGAACCCCTTAGACGAACGGGAACATTTAAAAAGAGAATTACCAGTACAGATGCAAACAATATTGTCACCGTGCTGGATTTATCTCAGATTTTAGCTCCTTACAAAATCTTTGAAGCTGATTATTTTATTGAAGCCAGTTCACTAATCGAAGAATTCAAAGTTACCGTGGGGCTTCTTCAGCTCCTAAGGGCTGAATACCCCGCTACTACAGCCTTGATGAACGATGCACAGAAAGAAGCAGCCATCGCAAAAATCAGGGATAATTCCCAAAAAATTAGCTTAGGAATTTACACGGCTAGGGGCAATGGCCCGTGGGAATATGAGAGTGAGGCAGTATTGCTCAACCTGGGAGGTGCCGAAAATCACGTACCCTTACTCGTACCCTTCCTCTCGACAAACGAGACTTTCTTAATAGACGCCGATTTTAAGTTGGGCGTCAAAATTGAGGCGAAGTGGCAACATCCCTTGAAAACAGGGGACTACCTTGTTGTCAAAGGGACTTACCGCCAAACTATCAACTTTCTAAAAAAAAATGGAAGTGATTTAGACGAATTAAATAATAGAGTAAAAACCCTTGAATCTTTGCTGTCTATATTTGGGGGTGCCAGCGCCTCGCAGGCCGGCACTAACGGCCTCGTTCCCGCCCCAGGCGTTGGAGATAACAACAAGCTCCTTAAGGGCGATCGCAACTGGCAATCAACCTCTGCCACAGGACTTGCTTTGCTCAATGCTGCGGACGCAGCAGCAGTGCGATCGCAACTGGCAACGCCAGGGCTTACTGGTAACACTTTTACAGGGCCACAGGTAATCACCGACACGACGGCCAGCACCAATACCACAACGGGAGCTCACGTCGTAGCTGGAGGCGTAGGCATCGCCGGATTTACCACGCTGGGCGATAACTGCCCGATTAAGATTAAAAAACTCACGGGAACAACTGCCGCTTCTGATGGTGGAAACACCTTGATAAATCACGCATTAGATAGCACAAAGATTGTCGGGGTACTGGGCATTATCAATCACGTTGCCGGGAGTGGTTTACCTCCGGGCTACACCTTCCTTCCTGGTTATCAATTTTCCATCACTTACACAAGTACGCAAATGGCTCTGTACTTGCAAACAGGAAATAGCAGCAATATAACCAACAAGCCATTTACAATATTGATTCTTTACACTAACTAAATCTATGCCAGTTTACAAAGAGATAACCGGAAATATCAGAGAGAAGCATACAGCAGAGCGACTACAGGTAATGCTGTTAGAAGCTAACGAAAATGTAGTCGTAATGAAACCAGAAGTTTATTTTCAAGTGCAAATTGAAACTAGCGACGGCCAACCACTAGGGCAACCTTATCTTGACAGTAAATCTTTAACTCTTGACCCCTCAACAGACCCGGAATTGGCAGAGGCGATCGAATTAATCCAGCTCAAGATCGGACTCGCGAGACATAAGCAACTCCACGCCCCACCCCCACAACCGGAACCCGATCCGCTGGTTGAAGGGTAGCCTCGGCTCGCCATCGAGGGCGACGAGCCGACAAAAAACCGGGGACCGCTTCCGACGATCGCCCGGTTTTTTGGTGCAAAATCTTGGTGCTACCAAGAACCAATACTTATTGACAATGCTTATAGAGTCGGTGGTGTGGCTAGTCTACGAGTCTCGCACTGGTGCGTAGACCTGCAATTGCGGGTTTTTGAGCATCTTCTAGGAGACGCGGGAGACTGGAGGCTCGTATACCAGAATCGGAGACTCCTTACAGAGCAAGGTATACGCGAGTCTCCTAGCTAGAGATTGAGTCTCTTGGGACGGTGACTCGTATACAGCAAGGTGACTTGGTTTATCCCGGTTTGATTATCACTTAGCTTGGTTTGTTGACAGAGACTTTAATCCGCAAGCAACTTACTCTGGTTTGAAATTCTTTCGATAGTTTGAAGTGCCCGATTCGTGCCCGATAGCCCTGCCAATTGCCGATCGGGCACCAAACAGTTAATCGCCCTGTTGAATCGTCTCGTAGAGCATGACTAAGGCGGTATTCAAAGCACAGATTGATTCCAGCACAATTGGCTTATTCTCCTCTGGAATCTCTCCCGTTCTTTTAATGACCAGGTTAAACAGGTCGTTGACGAGAATCTCCGATAACCCGACAACCAACTGAATTTGTGCTGACTGGCGGGTTCTGTCACCGATTAACCTTGGTCTTGATTCTACTGATAAGCTCATAATTAGCCCTCCATTGGTTAGGCTTTGGTTGGGTTAGAGTCCTGCGATCGCTCCAAACGATCGCGGGACTTGTCGCATATTAGTCTTGGGACTTAGTAGACTTTTTCCACTGGGTCGCCTGGGGGCAGGTTGCCCAGTGGGTCGTTCCATCCAAATTGACGGGCGTTCTTTTGCCTTTTGCGGTCAGTTGCCATTTGATGGGCTGACCGCAGCTTTTACAGGCTTACTGTTTCATTTGTCCAGGTGACGCCAGGCGTTAGATAGGGATATCATCTTCCCCGTCTTCGCCTTCGTCCTCATCCGACTCTGAGACAGAGGCTTCAAGCAACGGGCTGTCTTCGATTTCTAAGGTGTTGCCATAGGCTGTGGCATCGATGCCCAGGCGTCCGAGAAAAGCTTTCACTCTTTGAAGCTTTGCCTGCGCTCTCTTGATATCTCTTTCTACTCCCCTCAGTTGCTCTTCTCGATCTCTGACCGCGTTTTCTAGTTGCTTGAGATTTTCTGCGAGCCTGTACTCAACGTGAATCTGTTCTAGGAGTTCATTGGCTTCTTGTCGAAGCTTGTCGTAGTTCTCCTGAAGCTTTTCATTGGTTTCAAGAGAGCAGGTTAGTTCCCCCTGTTTGTTGTAGGTTGTATAATTCCCTCCCGCCTTATGGATGACGGGGATTGTAACTGTTAAAACTGCCATACATCTCCTTTGTAAGTGGGCAGAGCCGACAGCTATCCCCTGCCGGCCCCTCTACCAAGCGCTGTTAATCTGCCCCGACACGGATTTAGTAAGGGTGATCGCTTGGCAAAGCTTGATAGCGCATTGAGGCGAGCGCTGAAATTCTGAAGAAAAAGCGGGGTGCATTCCTCCCCGCCCAATTCGCTTGCGCACCTCTTTACTGGCCCGGGCAGTTTAACGACGTGCCGAGGTCATTGCTATTTAGTTTTCAAGGTTCGCTATCCACTGTTAGTCGCGTGTTCCCGTATCCGCATGGAGGCTTCTGCTAGTTCACTTAAGGAGCATCCTAAGAGGTTGCATACTTCTAAAGTCTCCTCAGGTGTAAACCGAGGCTTGTGCCTACCCGTCTCCCAATCAGAAACGCTTTTTTTCGTTACCTTCCTATCGCTTCCAATACGCTTGAAAGTGTCTGCCAAAGCCCTGGCTAATTCCTCCTGTGTCAAGCCTGTTCTGGATCGCAACATAGCAAACGAAATTTTGATCTCTTCTGAGTTACTCACGTCAAAATCTTGACGTGTACACGTCAGCGTGTATAATACATTGATAGCACGGCAACGTGTACACGTCAACCTCCTGGTAGACGACTGAACAATCAAGGCAAAATCTCAGGACACTCCTTTCCGTGGGTCTTGCCTTGATTGAATTCTCCCAGTAACGAGGTATTTCGTATGTAAGTAAAAAACCTCCAGGCACAGGACGAGCAAACAGGGAATCGCTCTTCTATAAGGAGACCTGCCTAGACGCAAACTCGCAGAACCGAAAACCATTTTTCCTCATGCGCGGTGAGGCTCCAATACTCACCGCTTCCCTCACCCAATAACGAGG
>DATNQL010001021.1:0-8032 GCA_036704025.1 Stenomitos sp. | reverse complement strand
CTGGAAGCGATCATTCGATGCGCTGCGAGGGGGCGGACGTTTGTTTGTCGCACCGATTTTGCAAACTCTGATTCTCAACCGATCACCTAGGCAAACCCTCGACTGGGCGGATCAAGTAGCCAGTTGGAATTTCCAACGGATTGTCCCTTGTCACTTTGACTCGCCAATTGAGGTCAATCCCTATCAGTTCCGTCAGGCGTTCGCTTTCCTGGAAAAAACAACCTCCGTCGGTGAGGGGTTAACCGGAAGTGGAGCTCACCCTTTACCAGAGGAAGACTTTGAACTGCTCACAGAGATCGATGAGAAGCTGAACCGATTTCGGATTACGCCGCCTCCCCAGGAAAAGGTGTAATAAGCTGATGTGCAGCTAAATTGCCATAGCGCAATTGTCATAAGGGGTGTGGGCTGTAGGGTGTGGAAATAGGCTTTCTTAAATGCGTCACAGCTTACCAAATCCGGTCAGAAAACCCATTGATTCCTGGACAGGCTAGGGAGCGGGGGAGAAAAATACTGGATTTGGTATGATATCGAATCCGTTAATATCCTAAAGAGTAGGTTTTTTTAACGCAGAGTCGCGCAGAGGGTCGCGCAGAGGGTCGCAGAGTTTTTGAGTAAGATGTCACCCTCGAACGGAACTTCGGCTTACGAGGAAAGTCGTTAGAGGAATTTTTTAGAATCGTGAGGCAGTGAGTTTCACATCGGCATACTTCCAAGCGTTCTCAAAGCGCTCTTGCACGTCTTGGGCTTCTTTGGTCTTTCCCTGTAACTGTAGGCTTTGTGCTAGTCCGTACAGTGACCAGCCATTATTGGGATAAATGGTTAAGTCTTCTCGATAGATTTGCTCTGCTTCAGCGTTTCGACCGACTTCTAGTAGTATGGCTCCTAAGGTTTGCCGCACTGGAGAATACCATAAGGGAGGATCGCCTTTAAGATTGTTATCGAGTTGAATGGCTGTTTTTAAATGGGCAATCGCTTGTTCAGAATTCCCTTGTTTAGCGGCTAACTCTCCTGCCAACACTTGAGAGGCTGTCTGGAGAATCTTCAGGTTGAGTTCCCAGATGTTAGCTTTCTCCGGAGCCTTTTCGGTGATGATCACATTCAACTGTTCAAGTTCCCTGGCGGCTTTCTCCAGTTGACCTTTTGATGTAAATGCCATACCCCGTGCATAGTGCCACACCCCTGTGGGATAGAGTAAATCTGCATCAGGAGCTGGTTGTGCCAAAATTTTATCCCACAGGCCAAACTTGGCGAAGGCATAAAGTGGAAGGGAGTAATAGTGTTGGAGTGTACCACCCCAAGGCTCTCGCATTGACTTGGCGTCTGCGTTCATCGCCGTGTAGTGAGCGGCCTGAATCGCTACGTTACTCTCTCCTGTCATCATCGCGGCGTACCAGAGGAAGTAGTGATTGTGTACCATATAGGCCATGCGATAGAAACCGGAGACGGAACGCTGAGTGGCGTAGTCTTCGTCAGTGGCAATGGCGCGTTGGTTAGCAACCACGGCATCGTGATAGCGTCCAGCCTGGATATAGATATGGGATGGCATGTGCAGCAAATGTGCAACACCAGGGACTAGATTAGAGAGGCGATCGGCGGCGGCAATTCCCAGTTCATGTCGCTTGGCTTCTACCGCATGAATGTAGAAATGGTTAGCTCCAATATGGTTAGGATTGCGTTGTAAAACAGACTCCAGGGTGGCAAGGAGTTCGGGGGTTCTGAGGTTGGGTTGACCATCCTCTGTCCAGTAATTCCAAGGCATGGTATCCATGATGGCTTCTGCAAACAAAGTTGCAGCATCCAGATCGTTTGGATAGCGTTGTTGCACTTCTCGCATGGCGTTGACATAAGCAACATCGAGCGCCGAGCGATCTTCAATGGGCTTCGAGGAGTAGCGTTTTGCTAACGCCAGGATGTAAGCTTTTTCTGGCTCGCTGACGTTTTGGCTCAGCTTAATTGCTTTTTGAATCGCATCCCAAGCTTCGGGCACTGCCTCCGCATTCATACTAGCGTTGATATTCGGCCCAAGGACAAGAGCAACGCCCCAGTAACACATGGCGCAGTTCGGATCGAGCCTTGCCGCCTCAAGGAATGAGTGTTTGGCTTCCGTGTGATTGAACCCGTAGGCGAGGAGCAGTCCTTGGTCAAAGTAGCGCTGGGCGAGTGGGATCTTGGTTGAAATAGGATGGTGGTGGTTGCCAAGATGATTAAACAGCCACGCTTTGGGTTCGGTGGATGCGATCGGACGACCAGCCAACTCGGTAGCGATTCGCTTTGCTAGTGTCTCCTGGGCAATCACTGACTCTCCCCATTGATAGGAGCCGATCGATAGTCCAAGCGTTAAGATTAGCGCCAAAATGAATAAGATTCGATACATTTATGCTCCTTAATCTTTTAGATTTTAAGAGCGATGATTGAAGGATGAAGTGGCAATCGCAGCGACGCCATACACTTTTATTCCTTGTCTTTGTAAGATTTGGGCAGCTGCATGAACTGTAGCTCCTGTGGTGTAGATATCATCCATTAATAGGACGGGTGAGTTGGATGGATGTTTGTACAAGCTGTTACCCATCCTAAACGCATTGGCAAGGTTTTGTTCTCGTGCTTGTGCGGATAGACCAAATTGAGCCTCTGTTTCCCGAATCCGTTCTAAACCCAGGGGTTGATGTTTGTAACCCGTAAAATCGCAAAAGTTTTGGGCAATTAATTCGGCCTGATTGTAACCGCGTTTTTTCAGCTTGAGGGGGTGTAAGGGAATTGGTACCACGGTTAATTTTTGCACTCGATTAGCCGCAGGTGATTTGAGCCAAGCTTGAGCTAACCAGTGACCCAAGGGACGAGCTAATTGGGGTTGATTGTCGTATTTTAGGGCTGCGATCGCGCGTTTCAAAACACCGCCATAATTCCCCCAGGCTAAGACAGGCAACTCTCCTTTCCAGAATTCACCTGATGTGGTCAGTTGACAACGTTGCAATTGCCGCTGACAGGATGTACAAAACTCCCCGTCCGCAGGGCGATCACATAGGGGACAGTTCGGCTTGAGAAAGAGCGCCAGTAGCCCATCTTTTAGCCTTTCAATTGCCGTAGACATAGTGAATTAGCCCTAAGTTATGAGTGAGTGATTACGTTGACCGCACTGACAAGCCACAACTCTCCTATGAAGAGGTAGAGTAACTCTAGTCCACTCTTTTCCTCGGTTGTGTTCATTCGAGTGCCAATATCGGTTTTTGTCGGAGCACGATATTATTGTGCCCAGATTAGGAAGTGCATCTCACTCAAAACGACTATAGGACTTGTCTAAAAAGTCCAAAATGTTTTAACGCCTCATCTGAGCAAGGCGGTTCAAAAAACGCAGGACAAATTACCCATTGACTAGAAGGACATGGCTTCCGGAGGGGCAATACCCGCTCCAGCTTTTACGCCAGTTTGGCTCGATTGTAGCCCCGGTTTGTTGGTTTTTTCTGTACGCTCCGTTTTAGGAGAGGGTACTGCCTGAGAAGAACCGGCGGGTTCAGGTGTCACCGATATTCCCGGAGAGGCTTGCTTCGACATCAAACTGAGTCCACCGACAGCTCCCGCAATCAATGCTGTATAGCCAAGATACAGATGCATGGAATTGACTTGAAATTCGGGTACGGCGATGGAATTATACCAGGAGGGAACGGCCGCTTTTGACAAATCGGGTTCTGGGATAGAAGCAATTAGTGCTGAGCCATTCAAACCTAAAGCATGAGCCATTCGACGAATAAAGCCGCGAACATAAACATCCTCCGGCAACTGCTCAATGTGACCTGATTCTAATGCCACAATGTGATGGGGTGGCACTAGGGTTTGGTTATGCAGTTGTTCAAGACTTAGCGATCGCGCTAAACGTGCCTCTAACAATTCTTGTCCCACTTTCCGTAGCATCTCTTCTCGTTCTTGTGCTACTTTTTGGGCAGTCATTTCTGCCTTTGTGGATTTTTTGGGCAGCTTGGGTTCACCCATGGGTTTGTGATTGAAATTGAAGGGTTGGGTTACCTCTTCTTGGGTTTTTGCTTCTTGTAATTTTTCCCCCCAAGTATTCTCCTCGACTCTCTGTGCAGCATCAGATTTGGCATATCCGGCTGCATGGGTGTCTTTGGTCGTCACAGGCACAACATTATACTGTTTAATCACCTGTTGGAAGGTCAACCGAACAGCCTCTCGCCCCACTGCCTTCACTAAAATTTGAGCGGTGCTAGACGCCTCACCTAACATCGTCTGTAACCCAGCCATTGTTCGGCGATAAACTTCGCTATTGATCAGTTCAGCTTCTATTTGATTGAGAATCAACCGCAATCCTTCCTGAGAAATTTCAATAGTCTGGTTTTCAATAACACCGTTACCATACGTAGGTTGCATTACCATAACTTTCTCTTGTTCCGTGCTTGAGTAAAACTACTTTTTCTTGAGCAACACAAGGGTGAGATAGGAGTGAATCATGCCACCCACAGCAGTTGCCGGTGAATAGACGAGGGGTTAGGCTATCTGAGTATTCTTTTCGGTAAGCTAGGTATGAATCCGGATATTTATATCAAAAACGCCCCGATGGGATAAGCCATTCAGCGATTGCCTAGGATAGGGAAACGGCTACGCTCTGAAGCTTAGCGACTGCAATCGAGGACAGCGATCGCCTATGGGTATCTGTACAATCTATATAAGATCTAGATACTAGAGTAAAAACTGATGGTCGGATAGGAATTGATACGCATCAAGACAGATGACACGTTTGTCAAGCTTCTTCTTTAGAAGGGAAATCAGAAACGGAGTTCCAGCATCAGTGTAATCAGGAAAATCGTTGATGACGAGCACACTCTACCCGTTAAGTTCTCGACTCTTGAGAGTTTTCTCTGTCATCGTCCTTACTCCTCTTTTCTGGCAGGGAGCAAGCGTGAGTGCCCATACTCCTCCTCCTCAAAATGCCTCTGTTCCAAAGCAGGAGATGGGAACAAACCCCTGCCCAATCGTGTGGCAGGGCTTAATCGAACGCTTCATGATCACCTCATCACAGTCGCCACTCCCTGCCCGCCCTAGGGGGGCAGAAGCGGGGAGACGCATGACAGAATTACCGCGCTTTCATGTACCCATCAACACCCCAATCACCGATCAAACGAATCCACCTTCCTCTGGTTCTCACTATGACTGTACGGCACCGTGGGGTATCTACGAAAAAGCACCAGCCGATGGTTTTTTAGTACACAACTTAGAGCATGGCACGGTCATTATTAGTTACAATCCTTATCGGATTCAAGGTCAGACTTTGGAGCAATTGCGGACACAGGCACGCGAATTGAGTCTTACCAATGCACGCTTGATTTTAACTCCACGACCACAACTGAATACAGCCATTGCACTTACTGCCTGGGGTTACTTAAAAAAGCTTAATCGTTACGACCCTATTGCTGTCAAAGCGTTCTATGAGTCTAATATTGCTCGCGCTCCTGAATGCGAAAATGGACGGTGTCCTGATTGGTAGCCTGTCCATTAGTGAAAAATCAAAAACCACCTCATACATGGAAGTGTGAGGTGGTTTTGACAGGATTTTAAGTGGAGCCTACGGGAATTGAACCCGTGTCCGCCCTGGGTATTAACCTACCGTTCATTCACAGGCTTAGCCCATCTGACCCTCTGGGCGGGAACCATCCATTATCCCGGATGACAGGATGCTTTGGTGAAGTCTTTGCCAATAAACCGACCAAAGGCAGTTTACTAGCGCATCCGTTGGGGTTTGTCCATAGTCCTTAACGGAGTCAAACTATAGACGAGCGTACCTTTGTTAGAGGATTTTAAGCAGCGACAGCTACACGCTCAAACTTAACGATGTTATTCGCAGTTACTTTTTTTCGAGCCCGGTATTAACGAGAGAAGACTCACTCTCGACCTGTATCACGGGGCAGCGTTCGCCAACACGTCGAAACCTTTAAGGCCCCATGTCTTATATTTCTCATTATAGTCACTGATTTTAGTCAGCGTCACTAACGTTGAGCCGCGAGAAGTCGTAATCACCCTACTATTGTGGGAGGACAACCGAACCTGCTGCATGTGTTCACATCCTCATCTTAGTTAATACCTCCCGCAGAATCTTCTCCACTCCTGCTCTGGTTGTCACCACTCGGATTATCCGGTGCAGATTTTTTGGGCTGTACGGCTTCGGGTGGAGGTAACGGGACTGAGTTTTCAACAGGTTTAGGTTTACTGATGGGTTCTGGTGGTAACAGGGGTGCCTCAGAGGCAGGGGCTTGGGTTTGCCTGGATGGCCTTTGGACTTGTGGCTGTGGTTCGTTCGATGGGGACACCGGAGTTGGCTTGGATACGGGGAGAGACGAGTCACGGGTAGGTGTGGACGGTGATTCTATCCTCTTCTGGCGAGAACTTGGAGAACGGGAGGATGACGACGAAGCGGGTGCAGATGGCGATTCGTTTTGTTGGTCTGATTTTTGGCGGTAAGATTTTCTGGGGTAAGTTCTGCGAACGGGTTCTTCTGAAGAAGAAGCAGAGGAAGAGGATCGCTTTTGCTTTACAGAGGATTGAGATTGAACTGGAGATTCTGATCGAGTAGACTTTGGCGAAGTCGGGTCATTAGTCGTAGAAGTCTCCTCGTTATTACTATCCGTGCTGGGCAGAACCAGGGGTGAGGCAAAGGGTTCTACGGTGGCTGTAGGTGTGGGTGTGGTGGTGGTTGATTTAGGCTTAGACTGATGCCGAACAGCACCCACGGCAATTAAACCCGTTGCGATCGCCGCCACTCCTCCAATAGCCATACCCCGAACGCCCAACCGCTTAAATAGGGGAAGATTAGGAGAAGAGAGGGATGTTTTGTTTAATTGAGCCAGTTGCTGAGGATTAATGGGAGCTGTTGTGCCGGTGTGGGTGGAGATGGGGGTACCATTAACCGGAGTTAGCTGGGGGTTGGGTAACAGCGACAGCCATTCTTCCACATTAGCGGGTCGAAAACGCGCTTCTACCGCCATACCACGCATAATCGCTTGATTCACCGCAGCACTCATCTGGGGTTGTAGTTCGCGGGGGGCTGGCATGGGTTGGCGATCGCGAATGACGGCGGGAGTTGGAACTTGTGCGGTTAACAGGGCATAGAGAGTGGCGGCTAAACCGTAAACATCCGATGCTGGGGTGCGCTTTTCTTTAACCAAATACTGCTCCAACGGGGCATAGCCATCCGACACCAGATTGGTGTGCGTCTGAGTGGAGTCGGTATTAAACCCCCGCGCAATCCCGAAGTCAATTAACACCACTTCCTGAGTGCCTTGACGGAGGATGATGTTGGCCGGTTTGATGTCGCGATGCAGCAAGCCCTTTTGATGCACTACCTTTAGCGCTTCGCCCACTTGTCGAATGTAATAAATCGCCGTGGCTTCATCCAAGGGGCGTCCTGGAAACACTAGCGCTTGCAAGGTTGAGCCAGCCACATAGTCCATCACCATGTAAGGCCATTCCGCTTCTACGAAGAAATCGCTAACGCGGACAATATTAGGATGGACACACAACGCTAGGGCTTTCGCTTCATCCTGGAATCGATGTAGGAACCGAGGAAACTCTGGGTGTAACTGAAGGGACTCGTTGAGGGTTTTAATCACCACCACCTGATCCAAGTAGTGATGAGTAGCTTTGTACGTGACGCCGAAGCCACCGCGTCCTAGTTCCTGCTCTAGAGTATATTTGCCACCCTGTAAGGTTTTACCGACTAACAAGTTCATATCTCTCACACCGTTTTTTGTTTTTGATTGTTAGTTTAGCGAGAGAGTCTAACCACTACGATATAGACGACGCACTCCTACCTAAGTTGCCATTAAACTCTCGGTTTTGTGCACATATACTCAGCCTGTGGGAATTAACTTTTCACTCTAGCTCAGAATGGATGGAGATGTTCAAGGTTGTGTGCAGGAAGTTGGTTGATGCCAATATTGCCACTATCGAGGAAGACAAAGTTGTACAAAGATTTTACAGGACTCAACAAGCCCCATCCGGCAAAGTCACCAGACAGGGCGAATTTATT
>DATNQL010001020.1:0-2910 GCA_036704025.1 Stenomitos sp. | reverse complement strand
TACCAATGGATGATTGCTCCCCTTGAATCCCACTTGGAATCATTGGGAATTGACACTCTCATCTTTTGTATGGATGCCGGGTTACGCCTCATCCCAATGGCGGCATTACACGATGGGCAACAGTTTTTGGTGGAAAAGTATAGCCTCGGCTCAATTCCTAGTGTCAGCCTTACCAATAGCCGCTACAAAGCTGTAAAAGATACTCAAGTTTTAGGGATGGGAGCATCCGAATTTCAACAACTGGCACCGTTGCCTGCTGTACCAACGGAATTGAACGTAATTACCCAGCAGTTGTGGACGGGGAAATCTTTCCTCAATGAAGACTTTACCGAGAAGAATCTCAAGGCACAGCGTCAACCCTTCGGCATGATCCACTTAGCCACCCATGCCGACTTTCAGCCAGGAAAAACGGATAACGCCTACATTCAGTTATGGGATAGCCAACTCAAGGTGAATCAACTGCGACAGATGGGTTGGCATCAGCCTCCTCAAGTTGAACTCTTGGTTTTAAGTGCCTGTCGCACTGCCTTGGGGGATGTCGATGCAGAATTGGGTTTTGCGGGGTTAGCGGTGCAAGCGGGAGTCAAATCTGCCTTGGCAAGTCTGTGGTATGTCAGTGATGAAGGGACACTGGCACTCATGAGTGGATTTTATCATCACTTGCGCCAACCTGAGGTGACGATCAAGGCCGAGGCACTGCGGCGTGCTCAACTGGCGATGTTGCAAAAGCAAGTACGTGTGGAAAACGGTCAACTGCAAGGGTTAGACGAACTGGGTAGTATCCCCTTACCCCCAGAACTCGCCGCACAGAGCAGTCATGATTTCTCTCATCCTTATTACTGGGCGGCGTTTACGATGATTGGTAGCCCGTGGTAAGCCAGCCATCTAAAGGATGAAGTCTGAACAATGAAGGACATGATATTAGAAGCTCAAAATCTTGTCGCTGGTTATGGCACAACGCCCATTATTTACGGCATTAACTTAGCCCTCCAACCAGGCGAGTGGCTGAGTCTGGTGGGTGCCAATGGTTCCGGGAAGTCCACATTACTCAAACTCCTCAGCCGCATCCTGGCACCGCAAAAGGGTACGGTAATTCTGGATGGGAAAGCCATTCACAACCAACCCGCCCAAGTCGTGGCTCAAAAACTGGCCATTTTGCCCCAACAACAAACAGTTCCCACGGGGTTAACGGTGCGGCAACTGGTGAGTTTGGGGCGAAGTCCGCATCAACCTTGGTGGCAGTGGGAGTTAGATGCACAAGATCGGGCAAAAGTCGAGGAGGCAATTGTTGAGACGGGGATTGAATCGTTGAGCGATCGCCCCGTGGAACATCTCTCTGGCGGTGAACGACAACGCGCCTTCCTGGCACTGGCACTGGCGCAAGCCCCACAAGTTCTGCTTTTAGATGAACCCACAACTTATCTGGATATTCACTATCAGCTACAACTGCTGGAATTGCTTAAACGCCTTAATCAAAAGCGAGGGTTATCCATTATCACAGTACTGCATGAGGTGAATTTAGCGGCACGGTATAGCGATCGCATTGCCATGCTCAAGCAAGGGAATCTTTGGGATATCGGTACACCCGCCGCCGTGCTCACCCCCGACAATCTTGCCCAAGTGTTTGGCGTTGAAGTGATTGTTCTCCAGACACCAGTGGGTGTGCAAATTTGTCCCATCGCCCCTTTTGAGGTGGAAAGTTGAAGGTTGGAAGTTGGCAATCTTCCGTACCATATTGATGTAGCAGTCTGAAGACAGGGTTAAAACGAGGAGTTTGCTTATGTTTCGTCGTTGGAGATTAGCGATCGCCAGCATGATATTGAGCTTGGTTGTCATCGCCTGCAATGCTACCACTAACCAGCCAACTACCAACTCTAGCCCCTCTCAAAAGGCAGCAGAACGAGTCGTCACCCTTACTTCCTTGTCCTCTGATATTGTCTACCAACTCGATAAAACCAAACTCGTCGGCATCACAGGCAGCAAATTATTTGATAAAGATGCCCGATTTCAGGGAATCACACAAGTGAGCAAAGGTCAAGCCCCACCCAACTTGGAGAAAATCGTTGCTCTTAAACCCGATCTTGTAGTTGGCAACAAAGACTTTCACGCCCAAGTCCTAGCAAAATTCAAAGATTTGGGCATTGCCACCCTCGCCACTAAAATCGATAAATGGGATGACCTCACAGATATTACCAAACAGCTCGCTCAAGCTATTGGTGCCGACCCAGCCCCACTGTTGAACCGTTACCAAACGTTTTTAGGAAAATCCGTTAGCCAAGCGCCATCAACTCTCGTACTCGTGAGTCGTCAACCCATTCTGGCACCCAATAAAAACAGTTGGGCAGGAGACTTGCTCAGTAAATTTGGGGCAAAAAATGTCGTGGCAGACTTACAGAGTCAAAGTCCAACGGGTGGGTATGTCACCCTTTCCGCTGAAAAAATCCTACAGGCAAATCCAGATGTTCTGCTGGTGGTGAATACCGAGCAAACCAATGCAGAGCAGTTTAAATCCGAGCCTTTCTGGAATAAACTAAAAGCCACAAAAAACAAGCAAGTCTATGTTTTTGACTATTATGGTTTGGTCAATCCGGGCAGTCTCGATAAGATTGAAGAAGCTTGCACCCGATTGAGAGAGGTACTTTCAGCCAAGGCGAAAGTCTAGATGAGGTGGGGCGAGTCACCGGATTTAGGATCAATGGCACTGACTTAAGGGGAATGGCACTGACTTAACGAACCAATCCGCCCCCCAACCCCCAATTCTGGGGGAGTCAGAATTCAAAGTCCCCCAAAATTGGGGGATTTAGGGGGCAAATTCTGTAGGAGATCGCTTAAGTCAGTGCCATTCGATTTACGATTGTGGTACTGTCAGCCCCTCCAACTTCAGCCCTGTGACTGCCCTCGATACAATAG
>DATNQL010001019.1:0-1947 GCA_036704025.1 Stenomitos sp. | reverse complement strand
AGGATGGCTTTAAGGACAGTAGATTAGTATTTTGAATCGTATTACTCAGGGTTCGTTTCATATCCAACACAAGAATCGTTATTGTCCCTTTTTGTTCAGATACGACAGCCGCATGGCTAACTCTCTGAAATAAACTAGATTGATGGTGAGACGGCGGTACACTTCGTAAGCTCTCCGGGGATAACTCCATCAAATTAGGCGGCTCATCCACTAAAATTCCGCAAAGTTCACCTTCGCCATCACGAGTAATCACCCAAAAAGATGGCTCGCTAGGTAATTCGGTCGAAGCTCCTAAGCTTAACGATGGATGAAAATCCAAAATCTTAACCATGTACTGACCGAGCTGGATGATGCCCATTGTTTTCAGGTTTCTGTTGTCTGTCAGAGAACAACTGACCACCTTCAGGACATCAGTAATAGAGAGGCCAAAGAGATAGCCTGCTATTTGAAAAACGATAATTTTTTCTAGACTCGCTTCGTCTGGCATGATTTCGCCTCACCTCCTATCTAGAGCTAGAATGTAGACTACTTTTTTCAAGCAAAACCTTGACCTTGAGCAAGAGATTATGTTCAACAAAAGGTTTTGTGATATAGTCTGTTGCGTCTAATTCTGAAGCAATTAGACGATGTTTTTCTCCACTGCGAGAGGTCAGAATCATGGTCGGAATGTTGACCAAGGTAGGGTCTTGTTGACGATGTTTGAGAAACTCGAACCCATTCATTCTCGGCATCTCGATATCACAGATCACTAACCCGATGTGGTTGGCTTGGTGCCGGAGTTGTTCAATGGCTTCGTAGCCATCTTTTGCCTGAAGTACTTGATAGCCAGCCTTCTGTAAGGTCAAAGCCAGAGTTTGGCGTAAGGTGATGGAATCATCAACCAGGAGAATCCTTTTGCCCGGTTCTGCCGAGAAATCGGGATTCGGTGTTCCTGGTAAAGCCGCACGCGCCCCAGTTGGCAATTGCCGTTGCCCTTGGCTGGATGGGAGTAGATGGGATGTGGCATGGGGCAATTGGGGTAGAGCATCGATATCTTGTTTCCTGAAGGGTAAAGTAACGAGGGTGCCATCCGCCTGCCGTGCAATTGCATGTTGCATTAATACAGCTCCATCGATAACCAATGTCAGCCGACCATCAGCCAGAATGCTGCCGCCATAAACATAAGCCGGTGGCACAATCATTTCCCCTAAAGGACGGATGACCAATTCCTGTTCCCCAAGTAGTTGGTCTACTTCCAAGCCCAAAAGCCTCTCCTGGCAACGGACGAGAATAATGGGGAACTGTTGACCTTCAGCCGCGACAGGATACTGAGATGGGGAGGGCAATGTTTCCGGGAGCAATGAGCAGTAATCCAGAATGTCTGAGAGTCGGTATACTGCGATGAGTTGTTCGTGAGTATCCTTGCCCCAGCGGATGACTTTGCCACCTTCCCAACACCGGATTTGCTGGGGTTGAGGAATGAGAATTTGTTCGATCGCATCCGTGAGTAAGGCATAGCTGCGGTTGCCCGCTTGAGTGAGGAGCAATTTAGCGATCGTTAGGCTCAGGGGAATTTGCAGTACAAACGTTGTGCCCCGATGGGGTTCCGAATTAACGGCGATCGCACCCTGAAGGGCTTGCAACTGGGCGCGAACCATATCCAAACCAATCCCTCGCCCGGAAAGGTCGTTTACGTGAGAGGTTGTCGAAAAACCCGCCTCAAACAGGAAATTCATGAGCTGAGCTTCATTGAGACGCGCCGCCTGTTCCGGTGAAACCAGTTGGCACTCTACCGCCCGTTGGCGAATCGCCTCAAAATCCAACCCTTGACCATCATCCCGGACTTCAATAACCAGGAACTTACCCCGATGGTAGGCAGAAATTTCAATCTGACCCATTTTTGACTTGCCCTGCTGTTGCCGGACTGTAGGAGACTCAATACCGTGAGCAAACGCATTGCGAACGAGG
>DATNQL010001018.1:0-2969 GCA_036704025.1 Stenomitos sp. | reverse complement strand
AGATTCGCGTATTCATTACTCTTGAAATCAGACAGGCGCACCACCACCGGGTTCGGATAAAATGCCGCCGCAATCATGCCCACACCATGAGCCAACTTATCTACGAAGAAGTCTTCCTTCCGTTCGTAGAGGTAAGTCATTTTATAAATTTCCCGCTTCACCAAAGCATCGTCGAGTTCATCGAAGCGTAATAGTGCTAACGGGTGCGCCTTAATGTGATTGGCAATGATAAACTCTAACCGAGCTAAGCCCACACCATCGCAAGGAATTGAGGACAGACCAAAGGCTTCTTCCGGGTTGCCCACATTCATCAAAATCTTGGTGCGGGTGCGAGGCAAGTTATCGAGTTGAGTTTCTTGCACTTCAAACGGCACCAAACCCGCGTAAACTCGTCCGGCTTCTCCCTCAGAACAGGAGATGGTGACCTCTTGCCCAGTTTGCAGCACATCTGTGGCATTTGAGCAACCCACGATCGCCGGGATTCCCATTTCACGCGCAATAATCGCCGCGTGGCAGGTGCGTCCGCCTTGGTTAGTAACGATCGCACTCGCTCTCTTCATAATCGGTTCCCAGTCGGGGTCAGTCTTATTCGTTACTAAGACTTCACCCGGTTCAAACTCGTCGATCTTGTGGACATCCAAGATTACCTTAGCTTTGCCCTGACCGATCATTTCCCCAACCGCACGACCAGTAATCAGCACTTCGGAGGTTCCCTTGAGCTGATAGTTTCTCAGGACACTCGCTGATTTTTGGGATTGTACGGTTTCTGGGCGGGCTTGAACGATGTAAAGTTCACCCGTAAGTCCATCTTTCGCCCACTCAATATCCATCGGAGTGTATTGACCCCGAACGGCAGAATAGTGGTCTTCAATAATACAACCCCAACGGGCAAGCAGAAGAATTTCCTCATCATTGAGGGCATATTTCCGCTGCTCGGACTCTGGCACTGAAATGTTCTTCGTTAGTTTCGTGCCGCCGATCTCATAAACCATTTTGACTTCTTTGCTGCCCAAGCGTTTCTCCAAAATCGGGCGATACCCTTCTTTGAGAGTGGGCTTGAATACAAAGTATTCATCCGGGTTAACGGCACCTTGAACCACGTTTTCCCCTAAACCGTAGGCAGCCGTTACTAATGCTGCATTCTTAAACCCGGTTTCGGTGTCGATGGAGAACATCACACCAGAAGTTGCTAAGTCAGAACGCACCATCTTTTGCACACCGACGGAAAGAGCCACTTCAAAGTGGTCGAAGCCCTTAGCTGTCCGATAAGAAATGGCGCGATCGGTAAAGATAGAGGCAAAGCACCGATGGCATGAATCTATAACATCTTGGACGCCGAAAACGTTAAGGTAGGTTTCTTGTTGACCGGCAAAACTGGCATCCGGCAAGTCTTCCGCCGTGGCACTGGAACGGACAGCCACATCAACGGCTACACTGTCCTGTTTGCATTGCTCTTGAAATTCAGGGTCGAACCTGTCACATAATTGAGCCGTGTAGCCATACCGCTCACAGAGTTTTAGATAAGCTTGTGCGATCGCATCTTGTAAATCTTGAGGGAAGGGTGTGTTGAGAAGTAAGGAACGAGCCTGCTTACCTCGTATCCGCAGGTTATTCACATCCTCAACATCCAAGTCAGAAAAGAGCTCGCGTAGCTTTTCTTCTAAGCCAGCTCCCTTGATAAAGTAACGATAGGCATAAGCTGTGGTGGCAAAACCTGTAGGAACCTTCACTCCCTTGGGCGCTAGTTGCTGAATCATTTCACCCAGAGAGGCATTCTTACCACCGACTAACGCAATATCGGCAATTCCTACTTCCTCAAACCAGAGGACAAGAGCTTGTTCTTTGGATGCTTGAGGAGATGTCGCTTGAGTCGCTGTTACCATAGGTATTCTCTCCTACTCTGGAATCAGTTTACCTCCGTCAAGGTTTTTGGATTCGAGATATGACTCATTTCTTCACGAAGGCGCAACAATTGGAAATACAAGGGCGGAGTGAGGGAGTGGCAATGGCGGGTAAGCGAGCGTGAACTGTTGTTCAACGCCAAAAAATTGAGCCGTATGGCGTTAAAGTTTTGCGATATGCCATACTGCCCGTCCCGGTGACATGATAGCGTTTGATACTGAGAGAATCTCTGGACTATCTACTCTCAGATTGGCAATGCAACAACCGTCCTCAACAACACCCTTATCCCAGACACACAACCGCTATCCCGATAGTCTCTATCTGGAATTGGCGGCAACTCCAGTGTTATCAGGCGGGACTGATATTGAGCAGATTGACCTTTACTTAAGTATTGACTTTCACGAACAGTGGCAACCCATTAACGCCGGACGGGTGAAGTTTGGTTTCAAAGGCGGCGAACTCAAAATCCACCTCGACAATGGCAAAATGCCGACCGAGTACCGTCAATTGAGTGGCTGGGTTCAACTTTCGGCAGACAAAACCTCTCCGTCGTCAATTGAGTGCCAAGTATTATGCCAAGGAGAAGCCGAATCACCCGTCATCTGGCTCTGGCAGGGAAAGACAGGAATGTCTGTTTTGCAGGGTTCACTCCCACCCACCAAACTGGGCACTGTGCAAGTGATGGGTCAGCCCTGGAGTATAGAAGCCGTCTTTACCGTATCACCTAGCGATGTTTATTTAACGAGTGTCGAAGGTTTGTGGTCTCATACGATTAGCCCAAATCAGCTCGCCGTGTTAGAGAGAAAGCTTGTTTTATTTCTGCTCGAATCCAAACTTCAGCCTTACCTAAGCCGAGTTGTGTGGCACTGTGATCAGCACGGAGGAGGGCAAAAAACCGAGCCACCGAATATAGAAGAGCAAACGTTTGAAATTGATACGAGCGAAACTGAAGAATGTCCAGAATTAGCCGACGTAATTCAGCGCGTGATTACCGCAGAAACGGATAACTTTTTGGAATTAGCCAGAATTGCAGGTCTTAATCCCTTAGTCGATTTTTCCGGTGCCAA
>DATNQL010001017.1:0-12740 GCA_036704025.1 Stenomitos sp. | reverse complement strand
CCAGCATCAAGAAATAAAACAGGCGAGGCTTATAATCGACTTGCCACGCCGCAAACATTGCCAGTGTCGTCACCAGTCCTGCCAACAGCACCAGGGGGACAGACAAACCGTCAACCGAAACAGCCCAGTTTAAACCTAACTGAGGCACCCAGGCATACTTTTCCACGAGTTGAAAAGTAGCACTGCTCGCATCATAATGCTTCCAAAAGACGTAGCACATCAAGATAAAGTCGGCGATACCTACACCCAAGGCATACCATCGCACAAGCTTGCCTTCTTTATCGGGCAACATCGGGATGGCTAGGGAAGCAACGAGTGGGAGCAGGATAATCGCAGTCAGCCAGGGGAATTGAGCCGGCATCATGGCAGTGAGTAAAAATACTTAAGCTGTGAATGAACTTATTCTACTAAGCTTTGTAATCATTTATTTATAAATCTTTACCCTGGATAAACATTGGTAATTTTAGGGTACACAAAGAGTTGATGAAAAACACGTTTTATGATATAGATGTATTGTCTTTATTCACTCATCTTATACTGATGGCATCAGTGTTAGAGATGGCACGATGCGATGCCCTTTTTCGTCTAAAAGGTTCCCAGTAGGGGTAGCACTTTTTTCTGAAGTAACTGCACCAAAGCTGGCTGCATGTATTCATACTCATCGGGGATATCCAGGCAAATCACTCGCTTGTTTTTGAGCCAGGGCTGAAACTTCTTGGAGAGTTTGCGGCGATGGGACTTTTCCATGACAAAAATGATGTCTGCCCACTGAATCGCCTCACTGCACAAAGGTATCTCTGCTTCCCTATCGAGTCCTGCTGAATCTACCTCCAGTCCCTCATATTCAGAGAACACCGCTTCAGCCGTCGGGCTGCGTAATCGATTTTGACTACAAACAAATAATAATTTCTGCATAAAATCTTCCCGCTTGGAAATCCTGTTCTGTGTAGATTAAGGACGCCGTAACACTTTAATTTGAGTATCCCTCAAGTCTGAATCGCCTGTATTTCCAGCTATCAAGCTTTCTCAGTTTCCCACAGAGTGAGTCGGAAAACTTTCAGGAATCCCCTCCACTCAAACTGTAGTTGAGTGTTGTAATTGCTCAGGCATCATTACCCTTTCCTGAAAGAAAAATGAGTCATATCAATCAACTAATCATTGAAGGGTGTTTTACTGTTGAATCTGCATCACCGAAAGGAACTTATTTCCAAAATCTATCTGACCAATCGGTGAGAGTAAAATTCTCAGCGGCTGGACAGTGGACTTATAATCCTAATGTTGGCTTTCATTCTGCTGCCGGTCATCCCAATTACCCAAAAGCCACGGCAAATTATAAATTACCCGCTTCTCCTGAAGGAAGCTTAATTGTTCGTCGCGCCAATGGTTCGTTTCAATATGTGGGGACAGCCGCAACTATTGAGTTAAATCCCATGGAAGTTGTCGCCTTTGTCTGCAATGATGATGGCGTTTGGGGAGAGGTAGGAGGACATTACGACAATCAAGGTTGTATTAGTGTCCTGTGGGCTTTACAAATGCAGGACGAATATACTCAATTGCGAGACTTCTTAGCTGCCGGAAAATGGCAAGAAGCTGATGAAGAAACGGCGAGGTTGATGCTAAAGTCTATTGGTCGAGATTTTGAAAGTTCATTTGAGCGCGATGAACTCTTAAAAATTCCCTGCTCACTCTTAAAAAACTTGGATAATATGTGGCTATTCGCCTCCCAAGGACGATTTGGCTTTAGTGTGCAGAAGGGTATTTGGGAGAGTGTAGGCGGTTCTCCTCAAACAGATGACACGGCAATAGCAGAATGTTTTGGCAATCACATTGGGCAGTATGCCAATGGAAACTGGGTCTATTATGACGACCTTACCTTTAATCTTTCAGCACCAACAGGCCACCTACCAGCGCTTTGGTGGCGTCGGAGTTGGGTAAATGCTGGTTTTGCCTATCCCATGGCTTCTCTGGTGCAAAGACTTATTACCTGCAAAATTTCCTAATTTATTCCTCAAACATTTAGTTTACAGTCAATCGGTTAATTATGAACATCAAAGCCATTGCTCTTGCTTCAATTCTCGGTCTTTCAACACCGACTATTGCAGACCTTGTCCTTAATTCTCCCGCGATTGCTGCCCCCCAATTTCCCACAGGTACGTTTATGGACGATACTTGGTCTGTAGCGCTGTGGTTTGAAAATAATTCTTATTTCTACCAAGGGAAGAATATGAAAACGGGGGCTTCTCTATTGTTATCAGGTGCTACAACATCAGGAAATAATCAACGGCGTGTTTTCACTTGGCGAAATGGCCCTAGTCGTTATCAAGTTGTGTGGCAACCCAGCGATCCCAATGTGATTCGGGTTCAAGTTTTTTCTCCCAATGGCAAGCAAATATTAAATCGTCTCCTTTACGCCAATAATGACTAAAGCGATGCATCGCAAAAATAAAAGGAGCGCATGAATCAGGGAAGATGGCTAAGCTGATGTGCAGCTAAATGGCCATAGCGAAATTGTCATAAGGGGTGTGGGGTGTGGGGTGTAGGGTGTGGAAATAGGCTTTCTTAAATGCGTCACAGCTTATTTCAAAGTGTCACTTCAGAGATTGTCTGAGGGCACAGGCCGTCAAGCCCCTCTTAAAGCCTGATTCCTCATGCCCCAGAGAGTCACTTCAATCAGTTGCATAAAGCTATCTTGATCAGTCATACCTTTCCTCTACTGTTAAAACATCAACCGTTAGAGAGTACAGGGTATGACTTTTTGCCAAAAAATTAGTAATCACCAGCGTATCGAGTCCGCACCAAAAAACGTCTTTTCTGGCATGAGAACACTTTTGTTCCATGCCCTTCTAGCTACCCTCGGATGTTGCAGCCTCATCACTGGCTTACCAAAATCTGCCTATGGAGCTAACCTGACTGTCCTGTCTCCATCAGAAAATGGGTTGAGTACATTATCGAGCGAGTCTCTCCTGGGGTTGGAAAATCGCAACTCTTCAGAAATTGACTCCACAATGTTTTCTGAGGCGAAGCCTTTGAGGGAATGGCAACCTATTGTTCTGAGCCAGAACACCGAGGTATCTTTAATCCCAGTTCCTACAGTTGTCTTGGATTTGATTAATCGTGTAGAAGTGAATACAGGAGCCTCGTCCCTTGACTCTGAGCAATTATTTAAAGTTCGATATCGCATGGATTTGAGCTAGTCTAAGGCGACAAACGTTTTCACACTTCAATCGGATTCAAGTCAAAGCCTGCTCCCCCACTCCCTTAATTCGGCTAGGGTACACGAGTCGCTTCCATCTCAAGTGAGGAGAAAGCGTTTAGTTATAAGATAATGGGCTGTAGACTCGCCCTAGTTCAGGAGAAGAACCCAGGTGCTGACACTTGGCGTTAACATTGACCACATTGCCACAATTCGGCAGGCACGGCGCACGGTAGAACCCGATCCGGTGGCGGCAGCGGTGTTAGCCGAACTGGCTGGTGCCGATGGCATCACTGTCCATTTACGAGAAGATCGGCGTCATATTCAATACCGAGATGTTTATGTATTGCGACAGACGGTGCGGACTCACTTGAATTTGGAAATGGCACCCACAGATGCCATGGTAGCGATCGCACTCGATATTAAACCCAATTATGTCACTCTCGTCCCTGAAAAACGGGAAGAAGTGACCACAGAAGGGGGTCTTGATGTCGTTGGTCAAATACAGCGCATGACTGAAATTGTTGCCAACTTGCAAGGGGCAGGGATTCCCGTTAGCCTATTTATCGATGCCGACGTTGCCCAAATCAATGCGGCAGCTTCAACAAGAGCCAAATTTATTGAACTGCACACCGGTCGCTATGCCGATGCCAAGGATGAGGCGAGTCGGGAAAAAGAACTGACGATGTTAGCCAGAGGCTGCGAACAAGCACTTGCCGCCGGCTTACGAGTCAACGCCGGACATGGTCTCACCTACTGGAATGTCTACCCCGTTGCTTGCTTAAAAGGCATGGAAGAACTCAATATTGGTCATAGCATCATCTCTAGAGCTGTTCTCGTGGGTCTAGAACGAGCCGTGAAAGAGATGAAACAAGCCATGCGAGGAGAGTTATGAGTGATTAGGCTTGACTCATCATTCATTACCCTAAGCCCTAACTATTCACAAAACAACGTTTCCCATGAAAACTTACTATTACGTTTTGGCCAGTCAACGCTTTCTCTTAGAAGAAGAACCCCTGGAGGAAGTCCTCAAAGAGCGCACTCGGCACTACCATGAACAGGAAAAAGAGATTGACTTTTGGTTAGTCAAGCAACCGGCCTTCTTAGAAGCACCCCAGATGGCGCAGGTTAAGCAAGCATGTCCTCAACCAGCCGTAGCCATCATTTCTACAAATCCTCAGTTCATTACCTGGTTAAAGCTGCGCTTAGAATTTGTCAAAACCGGAGAATTTCAGGCACCCTCCGAGGCCATTGCTGACCCTCTGGCCTCTCTGGCATCTATAGCGTAATTAAAGTGGTAAGCTAGGTCGCAAATTGACATGACTTAGGCACGCACACCATCTGTAGGGGCAATCCCTCCGTGGTTGCCCACCTTTTGCGGAATATATAGAGGTAATGTGCGTAAGTCCTAATTTATAGGCGTAATAGCTGAGTGAGGAGTGTGAGTTGAGAGTGAGAAATATAGCCTTTCTCCGAGTGAGCTCGGGACTGTTGGCGCTTGTGAGTCTATCTGGGTTCGCTGACTTGGCACAAGCTCAAGCATCAATGTCTCCTTGTCAACCGCCCCAATCCAACGAGTATCTTTTGTTAGTCCGCACTCCAACCCAAGAGAGTCAGGAACAACTACAACGGACTTTGCCTACGAATGCTAAGTTTACGGTCTGCCGATATTTAGAGGACACGGTAACCCGTATTTCAGGCTTTAATCGCGTTGAGGATGCCAATGATTGGGCACGCTATGTCAAGGAAATTGTCGGATTATCTGCCTATGTGCTGCGACCCAGCGCCACAACGGCCTCTACCAATACATCTACCAATATTCCATCCTACAACCCTCAGCCTTTAGGCGAGGGTTATGCCGTTTTGGTGGATTATTTCAATCAGCCGGAAGTGGCTGGAAAGCTCAGGCAACTTCTAGGGAACGATGTTGGCTTAGTCTCTTATGGGAAACGCCCCTACTTACTTGTGGTGTACACCACTAATGAAAGCAAGGCTAACTCAACGTTGCGGAGATTAAGTGATCGCGGATTTTTGAGCATGGTTGTTGATAGCCGTCGAGTCACACTCCTTCGACCTGTGGTGAGTTTTTAAGTCAAACTTTGAGGAACGATGTGCCTGGGCTTACCATCTTTTTAAGAATTTTTTTATAGACTGGGGAGTAGCAGAACTTTATCCAAAGGCCAATATGCTGACTGCTTCTCAAAATATCCTGCAAGAAGAATGGGTAAAATGTTGGCTAGATAAGCTAACTCCCAAACAAAAAACATTGGTCATTGAGGTGTTGAAAGACGGTCATCAACGTCGGACACCCACTCAAGCTGCCGTGCAAGAAGCCAATGCTGTCGTGACTCATTGTGACTCAAAAGCCACGACTTCTCTATTCCTCTCTCAACGCTAAAACCGGTCTGAGCCGTTGAGTTCAGTTCGTTAAGTCCACCCCGAGTGCTGCTTCTACCCGATGGAGGACAGAGCAGGGCTGCTTAATAAGCAGGAGCCGCTAAACAGGAAATCGCAATTCCCAACAGCAGCCCAACAATGACCTGAAAGGGAGTATGTCCGAGTAATTCCTTGAGCCGGTCTTCGTTGAAGTCTTTGCCTTCAGTAAAGATCTCATCAATGATTTGGTTGAGAATACGTGCTTGCTTACCAGCCGCCTGACGAACACCTGCGGCATCGTACATGACGATTACAGCAAAAATGGCTGCGATCGCAAAATCTGGAGATTCCCACCCCATCGTTTGCCCCACACCTGCGGCTAGGGCGGCAACAAATGCCGAGTGAGCACTAGGCATACCGCCAGTGGTCACCAAATCCCGAAGATTAAGTTTACGATTTTTGGTGAGTTCAACCAAAAGCTTACAAAGTTGTGCAACTAAACAAGCAATAATCGCAACCAGCAGCACCTGGTTGTTTAGGATGTTGCCAAAGTCCTGCATAGTGTTTTACGGGCAAATGAGAAAATATCAGGATTACAAAGATTAGGGAAAAAGGATGAAGGATGAAAAATGAAACAAGAGAATCAGCAAAATTAGATTAACCCCCTAGCTCGGTAAAGAGCTAACCCTGTGTTCAGACTTCATCCTTAAAACTTCATCCTTTCCTTAGTGAGTGCGCGTTGTAATGAAGTCGGCGATTGCCAAAAGCGGTTGAGCCTTCTCCGCAAAGGGTTCCAATTCGGCTTTAGCTGCATCGATCAGTTGTTGGGCTTTGGTTTTGGATGCCTCAATTCCCCATAGGCTGGGATAAGTCGCTTTTTGCGCGAGGAGATCTTTCCCCGCTGTTTTTCCCAGTTCCTCCTGAGTAGCGGTGATATCCAAGATATCATCAACAATCTGAAAGGCTAAGCCGATATTTTTGGCATAGCGAGAGAGTCGCTCAATTTCTTCATCGGTTACTCCCCCTAAGATTCCACCACAAACCACACAGGCTTCTAATAAAGCCCCAGTTTTGTGAGTATGAATGAAGGTTAGAGTTTCCTCCTGAATATCTGAGTTCCCTTCCGATTCTAGGTCAACCACTTGACCACCCACCAATCCGGCAGCCCCCACGGCTCGACCTAAGCGGGCAACCACTTGCAATACTCGATGCGCTGGGACATTCTGGGTTTGAGTGGCAACATACTCAAAGGCATAGGCGAGTAAGCCATCTCCGGCCAAAATGGCAATGTCATCACCGTAAACTTTGTGATTCGTCAGTTTGCCCCGGCGGTAGTCATCGTTATCCATGGCTGGGAGGTCATCATGGATCAACGACATGGTGTGAATCATTTCCAGGGCACAGGCTGTTGGCATTGCCATATCCAGGGTGCCACCGACTAGCTCACAAGTAGCAAGGCAAAGAATCGGACGCAAGCGTTTACCCCCCGCTAAGAGAGAATAGCGCATCGCCTCATAAATCTTTTCGGGATAGGTGAGGGGAAGAGAACGGTCTAGTGCCGCCTCTACTTGAGCCTGCCGTTGCTTTAAGTACGTTGATAAGTCAAAAGTGAGGGATTCCCCTTTGGGGGCAGGTCGCCCTTCCGTCGCTACCATGCCTTCATTCCTTGATTTTTTGTCACTGTTTTAACAATTCTACGGGGCGTTGGGGTCGTTATGATTGCGCTCGTTTATAGCTGAGTACAGTATTGTGTAATAACATGGCAACGGTCATGGCACCAACACCGCCTGGTACAGGGGTCAGGTATTGAACCATGTTCCGAACTGAGTCAAAGTCAACATCACCGACCAGACGGGATTGACCGTTGGAGTCAGTGACGCGATTAATCCCAACATCAATTACCACGGATTGAGGTTTGACCATTTCAGCCGTGATGAAGTGGGTACGTCCAATGGCGGCAATCAAAATGTCAGCGCTGCGAGTGAGTTCCTTGAGGTTTTGTGTGCGTGAATGGGCTATCGTCACCGTCGCATCTGCTTCTAGCAGCATCAGCGACATCGGCTTACCCACCAAAATACTACGTCCAACCACCACAGCTTGTTTGCCTTTCACCTCAATTTGGTATTCTCGTAGCAGGCGCATCACCCCAGCAGGCGTGCAACTCCGCAATCCAGACTCCCCCCGTACCAAACGTCCTAAGTTAACTGGATGCAATCCATCCACATCTTTATCCGGATGAATTTGGTGAAGTAAAGAAACAGCATCTAAATGGTCGGGTAAGGGCAGTTGGACCAGAATGCCATCTACACGGTCATCTTGATTCAGGGCTTCAATGGTTTGCTCTAGTTCAGTTTGGGACGTGTTTTCTGGGAAATGATGCCCGAAAGACGCAATCCCTACCTTAGTGCAGGCACGCTCTTTGCCCCGCACGTAGGCGGCGCTAGCGGGGTTGTCACCAACCATCAGCACAGCTAATCCTGGAGGGCGTCCGAAGGTTGAGAGGAGTTGAGCGACCTCTTCAGAGATCTGAGCCTGAATTCGTTGAGCAAGAGCTTTACCATCTAGTATGTGGGCGTAGGTTGAGTCCATCGCAATTGTCAGAGCGTTTTCAGTGGAACTTGAGTATCTTCTTTGTTGAGCAAGTCAACCATAAACCATAACAGTTTCGCAGATTTCGCTCATCTATCAACAACGATTAACTCATGTATCGTGCAAAGGCAAAAGCCGGGAAATAATGTTTATGAAACCTATGGCGCTGATGCTCGTAAAATTTAAGCCGATGCCATCTCAAAAGGCAAGCGACACATCCACCCCCTCTGCTCATTCTGCGACGGGCAGGCAACAGTTATACAGGATTTACTTTATCCCTTTATACTGTTTGGTTTTGGGACTAGGGGTGGTTGGCTGTAGTCACGCCGATGTGCTGGGCTTGGGTGGCTTCCATTTGGGCAATATGGGTGCAAATCCCACGAAAATCAGAGATATTCCCCAAAATACTAATGTTGAGACTATCGTCTACCTCCAAGGTCAAGTGACCAATCGCGCACCACTTTTAGGTTCTGGGGCTTACCAACTCAAGGATGCCACGGGCGCAATTTGGGTGTTCACGAACCAAACCCTGCCCAACGTTGGTGATGAAGTCTTAATTAAGGGTAAACTGCAATTTCAAAGCATTCCCATCGGTGTGCAAGAGTTCGGCGAAGTCTATGTTCAACAAGAGCAGTTGTTGAATCGAAAGGCAGGCCAATCCAAACAACCCCGGAAGGATGATGGATCATAGTAAGTCAGTTGAAGTGGCGATCGCGATTCTCTACTCGTCGGATCGATTTTTGATGCAATTACGAGATGACATCCCTGGCATCTTCTATCCGGGACATTGGGGCTTTTTTGGAGGTCACCTCGATCCTGGCGAGACACCCGAAGCAGCCGTAAAACGGGAACTGTGGGAAGAAATTAACTATACTCCACCGTGGGTATCTAAGTTTGGTTGCTATGGAGACGCCAAAGTTCTTCGCCATGTTTTTCACGCGCCCCTAACTGTGGAATTAGAGCAATTAATCCTCAAAGAAGGGTGGGATATGGGTTTACTAACCCCCGAACAGATCAAAGCGGGTTGTTGTTACTCTTCAAAGGCACGTCAGATACGTCCGATTGGGACTCCTCATCAACAAATTTTGTTGGAATTTATTGACCGAGGGCTTTGGGTAAATCCTCATTCGTCATAAATAACTAAAATTAGGGGTATTTATCCCATTTTTCCCCAATAAGCTAAGTGAATCTCACGGTCAGTCGATCACAGCTTAATCCATAAACTTAGGGTTAGGACTAGTGCAAGAAGGCAGAAGGCAGTCCCGATGAAAAAATTTCATAGCCATGAATGAAAATAGTCCTCCCCCACACCCTACACCCTACACCCCACTTTCAAGTCAGAAGGAAGGAAAGCCTATACAGTCAGCTTTTTAACCTTTTTTAACTGGATCGTTATTTCCGCCACGCTGCACTAATATCATTGCTGATGATCAGCGACATGACTTCATTGAAATATTTATTCTTCGACATACCCCTGAAGATAGAGGTTGTTACTAAGGCTTTAGAGCCATAAAGGTAGGTAATTCTATTTCGCAGAAAAGGTTATTGAGTGTGGATTCTCCTTGGCAGGTTCCACTACCCCAACTAGAGCAAACAACTAGCCGAGTCGTGGTCTATTTTGACAATGGCGGATGGATTCCGATTACTTTCTATCCTTTGGCTGATGCTATTCAGCTACATCGTATGGGACTGAGTTCGGGAATGGATATAGTAGTCTTTCCTACGGATTTAGACCCTAGGTTGTTTAATACT
Source organism: Stenomitos sp. (assembly GCA_036704025.1). GTDB lineage: Bacteria > Cyanobacteriota > Cyanobacteriia > Cyanobacteriales > Coleofasciculaceae > Allocoleopsis. The sequence continues at coordinate 2,830 of DATNQL010001017.1, read as the reverse complement.
CCATTCATTCCATCACATCCCCGACTCGACCAACCGACAACGCAGGAACTGCTGCAACGATTGTAAAAATATCTGGCACAAGTAGTCAGAGATTTTTCAAAAAAAGGAAGTCATGAAGGGATAAAACGGATTCAGATTTGTGAAAAGAAGATTTTAGTTAAATCTTTTAGGAAGTTGACGATTTAAAACTTGCTTGCCATTAGGGCTAATGACTTGCAAATTAATCATACGAGGATTGCTCGGTTGCCACGAGACTTGATAATTATTCAAATTACTGCGCCAAGTATAAACACGATTATCGCCATCAATGGATTGTTCAGGGCTGGATAAGAAGAGAGTAGCCCCTGTCTGATTGTTCTTAACGCTATAGTTGTATAAATTATTTTCATGCCACAAAGACACTGTCCAGAGACCATCACTAAATCCCCCTAATGGCTCTGTTAATTTCGGCTCTTCAGCATGAGCTGAAGGATGAATAATTAAGTCTGTAATCGCAGGTGCAGCAAGACCTAAAATTGCAATCAGAGCAAAACTTTTGATGTTCATTCTTGACCTTCTTTACCTTCCTATTTCAGAACCTATGAAGTTAGAGAGGGAGGAGTACACCTATTGTCTCATCTGGACTTAGACGTTGCTCATCTCTCCTGACTATCCCTGAATCGCAAACAGCGATTCAGATAGTCTTAACCCAGTATGTATTCTCTTTACAGAAAAAATTAATAGTTTACAAACTCTTTACGTCCCAGCTTTTTTTCTTTATTATTCCTAAATAAAGGCAGATTTTTTGTGGCGTAATTGGAGTTGAGGCGTTTCCAGCCAATGATTGACAAAGGAGCTAGTCTCTGTCTAGTCTCAGAAGCTTGCGTACCAGCGATTCTTTCTTGACAACATAAACATCGAGTGCCTTATTATTAACCGTCTCAATGCTTAATGTTGCTTCAGAAAAACAGAGGATAGGTGTAACACAACGTAACCGTTTCATGGTTTGCACAGCCAAGGCTTGAGCCATCATTTTTTGCAGTAAATCATGCTCAAAGTTAGACAATCCTTGCCAATCTCGGCGTTTCAAAATCCCCTCATCAAAGAACACCTCACCTCGATAAGACTGAACATTAACAATAAAGTGATTTTGATGGGGCGATTGTAAAAATACATCTACTTCTCCTAAGTTAGGAATTGGTAAATTGTATGTCATCTTCCATCCCTGTTGCTGTAAATCATTTAACAGGAGACTGAGCGAATTTTCGTTGGGCTGGTTCTGCACGACGGCCTGTGGCGTCTGTTGGGTTCTCATGTTCCGACGACGTGCCGAACTCGGCAATTTAGAGGCTCTACGACTTTGCACAACTGAATTGGGGGACGGATTGGTTGGCGTTCTCTGAATCTCTGGATTATTGGACAATAAAAGTTTAAATCCCTGAAACACAAATGGCAACGAACAGGCTACAGCAGCCACCATGACGAAGATTGCCTGTCCATAAAACAGAGGTGCAATCCAAAAACCGATCAACAGGGTAAAACCCGCTTGGGCAAATTGCATTAAAGCCTCATAACGCCGATGTTTGGCGGCTGTCTGATCGAAGTTGTTGGTTGGGGATGGAGCCAAAAAAGCGAGCACTCTCTCCTTAATTTTTTTGAACATATGCCTTGTTTTCAACCTCTGTTCGATGCTGTCTTGTAAAAGTATCTTTTTTAGTATGGCAATGCTAGTCACACAAGCCCAATAAAAAGCCATTTTGGTACTCTCCAAAATGAACGTTTTTATCGATAGACAAAAGAGCTGATAAACTCAAGAAGCGATTCACGGCGATAGTGTCCTTGTCAACGAAAACTCTGAACGTCTATTCCTTTGCTTTGTTTTCAGTTTTCTTAAGCCATCTTTACTTCAACCGATATGTCACGTCTAAGGTGGTATATGAGTTGATCCGCCCCTTAAAACAAAGTAGTTAACGACACTGAATTCCTAACGATGCAAACGACAGACATTCTAATTCTCTCAAATGGCCCCGGTGAAGTGACAACCTGGGTGCGTCCTGTAGTCAAAGCGTTGCGGCAACAGTTAGGGGATGATCGATCACAAGTCCGTATCTCTGTAGTGCTTTCCCCTTGTCCCAATGCAACAGGGAAAGAAACTGCGATCGCACAATCTTATCCTGAAGTAGACCGAGTTCAGGGGGCTGAGCATTTCTTTCCATTTTTGCTGCGGGGAAAAACAGCCCAAAACTGGGACTGGCGAGACAAAGGTGTGGTTGTCTTCTTAGGCGGCGACCAATTTTTCCCTGTGTTGATTGGCAAGCGATTGGGTTACCGTACCGTTGTCTATGCTGAATGGGAAGCGCGGTGGCATCGTTGGATTGATGGCTTCGGCGTCATGAAACCCGAAATGATGGCCCAAATTCCTCAGAAATATGCCGACAAGTTTTCCGTGGTGGGGGATTTAATGGCAGATGTAGGAGAAGAGAGGGAGAACCACCCTCAAACCCAAACCCCAACTCCCCATTCTCAACTCGAACTCATTGGACTACTACCAGGGTCGAAACCGGCTAAACTCACTCAAGGTGTGCCCCTAACATTAGCGATCGCACAACACATCCACGCACAACGTCCTCAAACTCGCTTTGTCATTCCTGTTGCGCCAACATTAGATTTTTCAACCCTTGCTCGTTTTGCCAACTCCCAACAAAATCCCCTGATTCAACAGTTGGGATGGGGTGAGGCTAAATTGATTGTTCCAAATCCTGATACTCCAGACAAAGCATGGCTGGAAACACCCAGCGGTTTGTGTATCGAACTGTGGCGAAAGTTTCCCGCTTATGATTTATTGTCTCAA
>DATNQL010001016.1:0-6867 GCA_036704025.1 Stenomitos sp. | reverse complement strand
CTGCCATAAACAGAGGGGTGGTGTTGGGGATGACGCCTTTCATCGCTACCATTGCCGTTCCCCACAAGAAAAATGGCGCGATGAGTAGCAAGGGGGCAAAGGGAGATTGAATATTCGTTGTTTTTATCTGCATAAGGTAGTCTCAAGGCTGTGCTAAACCACAATCAGAGGCTCAACAATATTTTTATATTTCTTTACATATATTCTAGTGAATTATTTTATTGTGTTAAGAACATGATACAAACTAAATATCCCCAGTCTGGTCACTGAACCCTGTAATGAGCCGGCTCAAACCCTAAACCGAACGTGGATCGTGCAAACTAGAAGATATCCCGTCTGTGGATGATTCGGTTTACTGATTTAATTTTTTAATTCAAAACGACTTAAATACTCATGCCCTGGCCTTTTAAGCCCAACTCTCGTAAACAAATCGCTCGAATTGAAGTCACTGGTGCGATCGCAAGTGGCACACGCAAACGGGTACTGGAAGCCCTAAAAACAGTGGAAGAGCGGAAATTTCCTGCCCTCCTGTTACGGATTGACAGTCCTGGCGGTACCGTAGGCGATTCCCAAGAAATTTACTATGCACTCAAGCGGCTGCGAGAAAAGGTGAAAATTATCGCCAGCTTCGGCAATATCTCAGCGTCTGGAGGAGTGTATATCGGCATGGGAGCCGAACACATTGTAGCGAACCCCGGTACAATTACTGGCAGTATTGGGGTGATCTTGCGAGGAAATAATCTGGAGCGCTTGTTAGAAAAAGTTGGGGTTTCCTTCAAAGTAATTAAGTCTGGCCCTTACAAAGATATTTTGGCCTTTGACCGGGAACTAACCGAGCCAGAAAAGCATATTCTTCAGGAATTGATTGATACCAGCTATCAGCAGTTCGTCCAAACCGTTGCGGAAGGACGAAATTTAGCTGTAGAAGCCGTGAAACGCTTTGCGGATGGTCGCATTTTTACAGGTCAGCAAGCTCTAGAACTCGGCATCGTTGACCGTCTAGGCACAGAAGAAGATGCCCGTCGTTGGGCTGCCGAACTCGCAGGGCTTGACCCAGAAAAAACCAAGTGCTACACCATCGAGGAACCGAAACCATTCTTGAACCGCCTGCTTTCAGGAAGTCGGACTCAGATGGGATCAGGGTTATCATCTGGGATAGATTGGTTAGAGTTTGAACTATCGACTAGCGGTCAACCGTTGTGGTTATACCGACCTTAATCAGGATATTAGATTGAATGTCACTGACTTAAGCAAAAAGTCGTCGTTCTTTGAGAAAAACCCAGATTGGGGGGTTTCCCCCCAAACCCCCCACTGGGGGACGGAGTGCCTCCCCCAGACCCCCTGCACAAGGGTTTGTTGGTGAGCCAGGAAAATTCTTAAGTCAGTGCCATTCATATTAGATTTGAGATAGCTCTCAAATTTAACATTCAAGATGGAAAATTGGAGGATGTAATAGGTGGAGTGGCGAGTTCGGGCGATTCGTGGAGCAACGACGGCCTCAGAAAACACAGTTGAGGCTATTAGAGAAGCTGTGACAGAACTATTAGATGAACTGGAAACGGGAAATCGGCTTGATCCAGAGGAAATGATCAGTGCGATCTTTACAACCACACAAGATTTAGATGCTATCTTTCCCGCTGCGATCGCACGAGAGCGTCCTCACTGGCAGAATGTTGCTCTCCTCGATGTTCAACAAATGCATGTGGAAGGAAGTCTCAAACGTTGTATTCGGTTTTTAATTCATGTCAATACCCCGGTCTCTCAAGTCGAGATTTACCACCCCTATCTACGTGAAGCTAAAAATCTAAGACCGGATTGGAGTTTAGCTCAAATTAGTCGAACCGTACCTTCTGCTCTCCAATCTCGTCGCTAATGCAATCGGAGACAGGATGGGTTCTTTCTTGTTAGTTGTTAGACCTTAAACAAAATGGAATGGATAACGGCTACTAACAACTAACGTCTCCCTGATGACAGCGATTAAGATTTTACTTCTTCCAACTGTTTTTCTGGATCTTTTTTGTGAAGCCGAATCCCTAAGAAGATGTCGTAGACAAAGTTCCAAAAACTTTTCTTGCCTTCTAACAATCCCAGCGATTGATAACAACCTTTTTCATCGAGAAGAGGCTTAACGGCATAGTAGGCTCCTTGGTACTTATACCAAGGAATAGAAGGCCACAGATGATGAATTAAGTGATAATTTTGTCCACCAATGAGTAAATTCAAAATTGGGCTAGGGTAGACCCTGGCATTTTTCCAGCGATCGCGCTCCTGGAAGGGCCGATGGGGCAAATAATCAAAAAATAATCCCAAAGCTAAACCCACCACTAAAGCGGGTGAAAACCAAAAGTTGAGAATATAGCCTAAAAATCCATGTTGGCAGGCAATATAGATAATAGTTGCCACAAATAAGCGGCTGAGAAACCACTCCAACAATTCATACTTACGCCACAACCGACGCTTGAAGAAAAAGATTTCGTGATAAAAAAACCGAGCGGCGATTAACCAAAGTGGTCCTCCCGTGGAGACAAAATGATCGGGGTCATTTTGGGGGTCATTCACATTGGCATGATGCTGCATGTGAACTCGCGTAAATACAGGGAAAGCAAAGCCTAACATTAAGGCACTCCCATGTCCCATGATGGCGTTCATCACTCGATTGCGATGAGCTGCATTATGAGAAGCATCGTGAATTACCGTTCCCACCATGTGTAAAGCCAAGACATTCAGAGCAAAACAACATGGATCAGGCCAATTCCAGAGCCAGTAACCACAGGTGGAAAAGGCAACCAACGCGATCGCTGCCAAGAACATGATTAACGTTGGGTTAAATTCACCGGGAGGACCCAGGAATTCCTTTGGAACCGTCAGTGGCTTCTGGGCCTCCGACATCGTTATCTTTTCTCCTTTCTACTGTCCTTTGGTAGTATAAAATACCGGCGTCCAATGGTAAAGATTTGTGAAATTAACTCATCTAATCAGACAGGTTTTGGCTGATAAGCTGAGAAAGCTTTTGCTCAAACAACCAGAACGGAAAGAGCATACGCTTGAGCCTTGATTTTGGCAAGAGTAGTAGGCTTTCTGAAGTGACAGAAGTTATGATGCGGATATTGATATACCAGCGTATAGGCGCTTTTGGCTCTGGGATGCGATGTCGGGCGATGCACACAGCCTTAGTGAATCGCACTTCAAACAAGTCTTTTTGAGCGGATCGGGGGCAACTGCATCTTTGACCGAATTTTAGAGGTTTGAAGCAATGACGCCACAACAGTTTACTCGAAATTCCAGTTTGAAGCCTTTGCTGTTTAAGAGTGTTGGTTGGTCAGCCAGTGTCGCCATTCTCCTTGCGAGTGGTAATGCCTTGGCCTTAACTCAGAACCGGGCAGCGACAACCGCTCCATCTCAATTGTCCCAGCATACCATTTTGGCTCAGGATGTTGAGGAAGAAACACCATCCCAAGATTCTGCAACCGATTCAGAGATTAAATCCTCTCAACAGCCTCGCTTTACCTGTGAGCCAGTGAATGGTCAGTATACGGTCATGTATCATCCCGAAAGCCAGCCCAATCAAGCTTATCCTTGGGCAACTCCGAGTGCTTTAGGGGGTGGCTGGACGCCAGAACTCCGTTGTAATGAAATTAGCCGACGTTTGGAATTGTACCGACCCGATGGCTTAGTGGAAATGCGGAATGCGGTAGAGAATAATTACAATACCGTCTGTGTCACCACCCAAAAGAATTCATCTTGTCGAATTGTACTGACGGTGCCTCCGGGACAAGACCCAGAATTAACACGCAATCGTGTCTTTCAAAACTTAACCATTGCCGATACAGGTGAGCGAACGGACGCCGTGAACACCTTTGTAGAGGGAGACAGGGGTTCACAACTGCTCAATCAAGTGTTAAACCAAGGTCTATCGGCTCTCGGCATCGACAACAATCCCAGTCCAGCTTCGGGTAACATCAATCTTCGACCCTTCTTAGACCGAGCCGATGGTGGGACTGGCTCTAGGCTGAGAAGAAGCATCCCCGTGCGATCGAACCCACGCTTAAATCCGGATCGGTTTCGTTGATCGTTTTTGAGATCTAATCAGCGACCGGAATTGGAATTAAAACGGATTTAGCTTCTTGGTTAGGCACCGAGGCTTCTAAGAAGTTTTGCTCTTTCATAATCTCAAACAGGCAAACGTCTGTCTCCAGCAGACAGGCGTGCCCCGAATTGGGTAAAATTACCTTTTTAGCATTGGGTAAGCTGTTAACTAGGCGTTCAGCTTCCTGTGCGGAGGGTAACAACTGATCGGCGGCACCTCCAATCACCAGGACGGGTTGGGTGAGGCGTTTAAGTTGGGTTTCTTTCACATCAAACTCGGTCACCATGGAGATGCGCCAATTGGCAATCTTGGCAGGTACCGATTGCATGGCATCCAGCAGCGCACGGCGATCGCGCGGCGCGGTTCTGGCTAAATTGGATAATAAGGGTAAGAGCGCCAGTGACGAGACTCCATACAAAAATTCCGGGATCAAACGATTCAATTGAGCTCCCCAGCGTAACCAAGGGCGTTCATGGAAAGACGTAGCTGGATTAATTAAAATAATTCGCCGAAAAAGATAGGGTGCCCTTAAGGCAACTTTAAGGGCTAAACAGCCTCCGAAGGACTCACCACATAGATAAATGGAACGGGAGGCTCCCTTTTTGAGTTCCTCTTCCACGAGGTACACGACAAGCTCGGCGAGATCGTCCCAATTGTTCAAATCATCTGGAGGAATCGCCAGCGCTCTCACATCAAAAGCGGTTTCTAACCCTTTAGTCTGTGATCGCAAGAGTTGACCCGTCCCATCCATACCGGGTAGAAACACAAATAAGGGGTAGTGGCTATTCACACGTCCTGGTGTCAACAAACAAGGACGGCTCTTCACGGATGGCATGGCTCAATTCCTCTTGATATCCCGATGACTATTGAAGCAAAAAACTCACAACTCAACTTTTCTTGATCTAACCTCATACCTAGTTGCATTCAAACGTATAACTCACTTTTTCTACTTACCTGTTTGTCTTCTCTTGCCTGTATGTCCTCTGCGCCCTCTGTGGTTCGTTAAATTCTACGTTAGCCAGCAACTCAGTATCAGGACAACATTCGTTCCCGTTGAAAGGTTTGATAGAGTAATTTAGAAATTTCATCGTGGCAGGTAGCAACCAGTTCGTTAACCGTGGTTTTAGCCTGTTTACCTTGATATTGCTCCCGATGCTTCGCCGTAATCCAATAGGGATGCCCGACTAACACGGCTACACGACGATGAATCACCATCGGATGCCAACCGGGTTGTGCAAATAGGGGTTCTGATGGATCAAAGAGACGTAGCCAGCGCAGTGGTAGGGCATAGGTTGTGGTTTCTTCCAAAGAGGCGATGGCTACGGGCAAGACGGCTAAATTCCTGACAGGAGTCCGTAAAGCCAAATGGGCAAAGCCTCGGTGAAACTTGCCTAGGGTATCAGGCTGAGTCAAACGCACCATGGGTTGAGCGCCTTCTGGAAATACTCCCACCCACTGATGTTGTTGGAGTAGCTCAGTAGCTTGTTCAAAAAAAGCCTGCTGCCGATATTCGGGTTCTTGCAGCGGAAAACAGCCCATTTGCGTGATCAATTCTCGCAGCATGGGCACTTGCCCCATGTAATGATGACAAGCAATGCGGAGTGGATGCCCTAAGGCTGCCATCAACAGGAGGGCATCCATGAAGCCACGATGGTTGCTCACTACCACAACGGCAGAATCCTCAGGGATACGATCCTCGTGGTAGACGAACATCTGTGTTCCCATTGCCGCTAGGAGCGATCGAGAAAGTTGAAGTGGACTATTGGAAGACATGGGTTGAAGCCATCACTCTTACCATTGCTTAATATTTCTTTACAATACAAAGCAATGTAAAGTTTTGACAAATGCCTTAAGGTAGACTTTAGGGTCTTTTCGGTCGTTTCTGGCAGTAAGTCAGCCAAAAATAGACTGGATTAACGACATATCAAATAGGAGAACTATGGGACTAATAATTAATTATTTTTTTATATTTGATCGTTTTATTAAGAAAATCTAAATATTGAGGTAAAAGCTTCTGATTCTCTGTATAAAGTAATACTTTTATTAGAGAAGTACTACCTAACGCTGGCAAGCTCACGTAGTCACTCAATCTATATCTGTAGCAATACACTAGAAATTACCAGTAATTTAAGTGAGGGCGTTTCTAACACTCAGATGAGTCATATCGATACAAGTAGAAACACATTTACGATTACAACGCCTCTCTATTACGTCAACGACTTACCCCATATCGGTAGCGCCTATACAACGATGGCGGCAGATGCGGTGGCTCGGTTTGAAAGGCTGCGAGGCAAATCTGTGTTATTCATTACTGGCACGGATGAGCATGGACAAAAAATTCAGCGCACGGCTCAAAGTAATGGAATGGAGCCTCAAGTCCACTGTGATCAGATCGCGGCTGGGTTTGAGACTCTTTGGCAAAAGCTCAATATCCAGTATGATCGCTTTAGCCGTACCACCGCATCTCGCCACGCCTCGATTGTTAAAGAATTTTTCTCTAGGGTTTGGGACAAAGGCGACATCTATCTGGGTCAACAAAAAGGCTGGTACTGTGTCTCCTGCGAGGAATTTAAAGAAGAGCGGGATTTGTTGGAAGAACATCGATGCTCGATTCATCCGAATAAAGAAGCCGAGTGGCGAGATGAGCAAAACTACTTTTTTGCTTTGTCGAAGTATCAAAGCCAGCTTGAAGATCTTTATCGAGAGCGACCCCATTTTATTCAACCTGAAAGTCGCCGTAATGAAGTCTTAAGTTTTGTAAGCCAGGGGCTTCAGGATTT
>DATNQL010001015.1:0-2385 GCA_036704025.1 Stenomitos sp. | reverse complement strand
TAAAGGCTGTCATGGAGTTCTAGCTGACAGTGGTAAATAATTGCCATTGCGTTTCACTCCGCTTTAGCTGCTGTCTTTTTCTTAGAACTGATGTGCTTTTTCGCATAATCTTTAGCTTCGGCATCAGCTTGCTGCAATATAGACTTAATTCCTTCCTCGCTGCCTGTAAGTGCCTTAACTTCCTTGAGGAGAGGTTTAAAGCTATCTCCAATGAAGTCAGTGTGAACAATAAATTCCTCAGACATTAACGTTTCCATAGCAGTTGTAGCAGCAATAATTACATCATCCTCATCTAGAGGGTCGGGAGAATGTAAGGTCTTGTTTGCCTTCATTTCGTCGTAAATTACTTGAGTCCAGCGCAGATTGCTAGTGATTTCTCCATCCGCGAACACGGCACCTATTAATTCATTTCTCACACGACCTGTACGGGTGGTTTGCGCTCCATAGTGGCGGGTTCGTAGAATGTTATTGAAGACGTAAAGGAAGCTTGCCTCAGTTGGGTCTTTTAGCGTAACAATGCTAGGGAAGAAAACTTGCGGTCTGATGTGGTCTTGTTGGTTAATTCGACTGGTGACTTCCCCTGGCTTGGAACCATTTTCCCCTTTTGATGCCATTGTGCCGTTCTCAAAGGGAGCATTCAAGGTAAAAGTTTCGTGAGACTCATCAAAGGCTGTAATTGAGAAGGCCGTATCTACAACAACCTTTGATTTTTCCGAACCAGAGTCTCCAATTGCAAATCCGTAGATTATGCAGTCAGGATTATCCATTGCAAAATTGACGTTGTACTCGCATTCTTTAGCAGTCATCAAGCCGTAGTTACGGAGCAATTCCCGACCAACTAAGCGCTCTGGTGTAGACTGCTTGCGCTTGAACATTGAGAGGCGACTGATTGCAGTCTTGTCTTTAACCCCTGCTCTTACCCGTGCTTTATTCAGTTCTCCATCAGTTTGAAAGAGGGGATATGATTCAGTTACCCGTACTGTGAGAAAGTGAGCATATTTTCCCATAGGTTTGTAGGGAATTTCGTTGTAAAAGAACTTCGTGTCAACAGTTTTCAACAAAGCCATGATTAGTCTCCAAGTAATTTGAAGTAAACAAAATAGAGAAAGACCGGAAGCAACTTTTAACTATTATTCGTCTTCAGCCGCCTTGCTATCTCCAGAACGATTTTCCTTGTCGTCTTCTAGGCGATAGAGAAACTCACAAGTATCTCGGATTAGATTTAGCTGACGACCAGCTAAACGAGCGCGATCGCCTGCAAATGATTTCTCAAATACCTCCACCACAAAATACTGAGCGAAATCTAAAACGGCTTGCCTCTCTTCCTCACGTTTGCTCATTACCCAGCGTCCTTCAGCCGTAGAAGCATGAACGCGATCCATGAGCTTGAACACCTCAGCCGCCACAGCCGCCACCAATGTCTCACCTTGAAAAACACTTGATTCAGCTTTGAGGATTGTATCAGAAGCAATATCAATCGGTTTCAAGACAGCATTAGATTTTGGGTTATATCGCTTATTAGCTCGGTAAAAGCTACGATAGAGTTCTGTCAGTTTTTTGGGATGATTTAGGCTTGATTCTTCTCCCACAATCAATTCCTCCGAATTGGGATTGTATTTGGTATAAGGGTCAAAACAAGGATAAAAGTGATAGGCATAGAGCTTGATTTTCTCAATTCGAGCTGTTTCACTGCTTTGGTTACGAACCCAACGATTTAAGTAGCTGAAAATATAGAGAGGACTGGTTTCAAAATCCTTGGCAAGTTCAGTAAATCTGCCCCAGTTGGTGTCATAACCGGATTTGCCCTGTCGGGCGTTGACATCGAGGTGGATGGCATAGGCAGCAGTTAAGACATTTAAGGGAGCAGGGTATTGAATGCCATTTTCAGTCCAGCCTTCTAGGATGTAGTCGAGACGAAAGCGCTCGCGTCCCACCAATGCTCGAAAAGCATGAGGCGCACTATCGAGAAAGACGCTTTCCTCAAATTCAGCACCATCATTGAATGGTGGAATGGGAGATTCTGAAACAACTGTTTTGACATCCAGAATCATTGGAAACGCAAACGCCAACCAGCTAGGCATTACCCAAGACTCGGTATCAGTGCTGTCCCGTCCTGGCGGCATTGCCATGAAGTAGAATGTCATAGGTTGGTCTTCGGGATATGCCAGCTTGAAGGTGCGATCTTTTCCAGGTTGAGGAGTTTCGTCGATTAGGAAGGCGTCAATGCTTTGGTAGCGATCGCGTTCCAAGTTCGCCTCTAAATCCTTACTGATAAAATGGTTGCGGATACTGGTATCGAAGCGAGTTTGGGCAATACCGCTGTAAGCTTTCTGCAAAAACTTGTTAGTCTCTGGCGTAAAGTAATAGGTGGGATAGAAGTAGAGA
>DATNQL010001014.1:0-12411 GCA_036704025.1 Stenomitos sp. | reverse complement strand
TATGACTTTCAGCAGTTAGTTGATAATGCATGGCTAGTCTGCGATCGCTTCGACTTGCAAACCGAAATCTGGCGAGGGCGAATTCTGCGTGTCGTCCGGGATAGGGAGAAAAAAGGAGGCGACGGACGAGGCACAGGATTTTTAAACTGGCTCAAAAGTCGAGAAATTAGCAAAAGTCAAGCCTACTCCTTAATTGAGCTAGCCAATAGTGCCGATACCCTGTTAGCCGAAGGCAAACTCAGCACCGATGCTATCCGCAACTTTAGCAAACGAGCCTTTGTGGAAACAGCCAAATCCGCCCCAGAAGTGCAACAAATGGTAACCGAGGCGGCGGAAAAAGGCGATCGCATTACCCGTCGTGAGGTGAAGCAACTCTCGGATGAATGGACAGCCATGTCTTCAGAATTGCTTCCCGATGAAGTGAAGGAAAAAGCCTCTGCGGGTACGATGCCAGCACGTTACCTAGCACCCCTGGTTAAAGAAATGGAGAAGTTGCCCGAAATCCATCTGAAGCCCTTACAAGAGGAAGTCGCGTCAAATCCCGATGTCGATACCATTAAGCAGGTAACATCCGACGCCCGTTATTTAGCGAAGTATCTCGACGCCGCCGCCCAAGTTCAAGCGATTCAGGGATCGTCGTTGGATATGGAAATGGCGCTAGAAGAAGCCCTGCGACTCGACTGTTTAAATACCGCCGCTGATTTGGTAAAACAGGCATCGACCCTGGAACAAACCGTCGGTAAACTCTATACCACCTGGAAACGACTCGGCAGTTTATCAGACCGATTATATGTGGATACGGGTGCGAGTACTCCTCATTTGCGATCGCTCCTCAGTTGCCTAGAGAGCCTTGTTAATGAAGTGATCGAAGTGCCGTTAGATGATACGGGTGAACAGATCGTTCGGCTGAAAATCATGACTGATTCTAACGCTTGATTAGATGCACAAACGCCGCTATACCAACCGAATTGTAGACCCTTTTTTTAAGAAGCGTCTCATATCATGTCCGGTTAAACACCCATCGTTAGGATTGACACGGGGACGCGGGGACTCGGGGACGCGGAGAGTTTTTATGATGGGTAATTAGACGGACATGATATCAACCATTTTCCTCCCTCTCCATGAACTGTTGCTCACAGCAAACAATGACAGTGATTCTTCTGACTTGAAAGTGGGGTGTAGGGTGTGGGGTGTAGGGTGTAAGGGAGGACTATTTTCATTCATGGCTGTGAAATTTTTTCATTGGGACTGCCTTCTGCCTTCTGCCTTTCAAGACAGATGTCAGTATACTTTCATGCTATGAGTGAGGAAATGGCGATTAGTTACAAGGACGACCCTTAGAGTTATACTCTTTATCCCAACACTTTTCTAAAAGTTGAACTCTGTAGACATAGGCAAAGTGTTTGGGATTCAGTATTAGTTTAATTTGAGAATTAAAGATGGGCTGGTTGAGAAACGACCAGAGGGGAAATTTAATTTTGATGTGTTTTTCTGCCATATACTTTGTTAGGTTATCAAGTTCTATAAAGAGAGAAAATTGTCGATGACGACTTAGACGTCTGCCTAGTCGAACTCGGCCAAAGTTTTCCTCCAACCCGGTAAAATAAGAGGAGGGGGATTAAGAGATTAACAGAGGAGGAAAAACATATACTTTTCAAAACACTTGGATTAGAGAATAAACACAAGATGTTGTTGCATTTGCTCCTCCTTCTTTAAACAGTCTGAAATCCTAGTCTGGGATTTAGGTTTAGCAATGATGAAGAGTTTGTAAAATTTTCATAAAGTTATCGAATACAAACAATTTTCTCAGAAAAACTATTTTTCCCAAAGCTGAAACCTGATGTATGAAGTCAATGAGAGTAGGCTAGCGCTCGTTTGTCTCAGTTCAATTCTTAATTCCAGTTGTGGCAATGCCTTGGATAAACTGCCGTTGACCGACAAGAAACAGAACCACAACTGGTAGTGTAGCTATTACCACAGCCGCCATCAGTAATGACCAGTTATTGGTAAATTGTTCCTGAAATTCTGCCAAAGCGAGTTGAACGGTTCTTAATTCTGGTCGTGTGGTGAAAACCAGGGGCTTGAACAGATCATTCCATTCACCGATAAACGTAAACAAAAATAATGTCACCAATGCGGGGCGAGACAAGGGCAGCATAACTCGCCAAAGAATTTGGAGTCGGTTTGCCCCATCGAGTGCCGCCGCTTCTTCTAACTCCACGGGCACGGTGAGGAAATACTGTCGTAAGAGAAAAATCCCAAACCCATTGGCGGCGGTGGGCAAAATCAGCGCTCCGTAAGTATTGACGAGGTGCCCCCACTTCAGGACTAAGAAAATGGGCACGACTAAAATCTGAAAGGGAATCACCAGAGTTGCCAAAATCAGCAGCAGCAGCGCTTGACGTCCCCGAAATTTGAGCCGTGCCAAGGCATAACCCGCTAGAGCAGAGGTAATCACCTGAAATGCTGTTACGGCAAGAGCGACAACCGTGGAGTTCGCAAACGCCAACAGAAAGTTTCCGCTAGCCCAAGCTTGTCGATAGTGTTCAAAGGTGAGTCCTTTGGGTATGAGATTGCCGCTGGTAGCACTTGTCCCAGTAGGTGCTAGAGACATGAGGAAAACAATTCCTAAGGGAAGTAAAACAAGAGCAGCACCGATGAGGAGCAAAGCCACAATTAGCCATTTTCCAAGCGACGGAGAGGGTTTTTTTGGGAGGATTTTAGGCATTTCTACCGGTTTAATTTTATGCTTGAAATGTCTAATGGAATATTCTGTCTGGGGGGCTATTGCCTGAGGACAAGCAACGTATAACATTGACAGGTTAAGTAAAAATAAAGGGTTTGACCCTACCTCAAGGTACCGGGTTCAGCAACGTTTTAGCATCCTATCTCATGCAAACAGGAGACAATCGACCTATGCAGCAGCTTGCAGTCAGTCCAGAGTTTGATTTCACTAGTGAATCCTACAAGGACGCCTACAGCCGCATCAATGCGATCGTGATTGAAGGTGAACAAGAGGCTCACGATAATTACATCACACTGGCCCAACTGCTGCCAGACCACACAGATGAACTCCAGCGCCTCTCGAAGATGGAAAGCCGTCACATGAAGGGTTTTCAAGCCTGTGGTCGGAATCTCAGTGTCACGCCCGATATGGAGTTTGCTCAACAGTACTTCAGCGAGTTGCATGGCAACTTTCAGAAGGCAGCCGCAACGGGCAATGTGGTGACGTGTTTGCTGATTCAATCACTGATTATTGAGTGTTTCGCGATCGCAGCTTACAACATCTATATTCCCGTCGCTGATGACTTCGCTCGAAAAATTACCGAAGGGGTTGTTAAAGACGAGTACATGCACCTCAACTTCGGTGAAGTTTGGCTAAAAGAACACTTTGAAGAGTCTAAAGTCGAATTAGAACAAGCCAATCGTCAAAACCTACCCCTGGTTTGGCGGATGCTTAACCAAGTTGAAAACGATGCTCACATCCTGGGCATGGAAAAAGATGCACTCGTTGAAGACTTCATGATCGCCTACGGCGAAGCCTTGAGCAACATTGGTTTTACCACTCGTGACATTATGCGGATGTCAGCCTACGGTCTAACAGCGGCTTAACATAACTTAATCTCATTTCCTAATCCGTTCAGAGAGGGCAGTGCTATAAGGGGGGGTAATTTAAGAAAATCCTAAGTTTTTAGGGAAAAACCCATGAAAGCTTTATTACTTTACCCCCGCTTTCCCCAAACCTTCTGGTCTTATGACCGATTTATGGAAATGGCTGGACTCAAAGCGTCCATCCCGCCCTTGGGAATCATCACAGTAGCGGCTCTCCTTCCAGAAGATTGGGACATTCGGTTTTATGACCGCAATGTAAGCGAAGAAACGGATAGGGATTGGGAGTGGTGTGACATTGTTATTCTCTCTGCCATGCTGGCACAGAAGCAAGACTTTCTCGCCCAAATTGAAAAAGCCGTGAAGTTGGGGAAAAAAGTAGCGATTGGTGGTCCCTATCCTACATCCATGCCAGAAGCTGCATTAGAGGTGGGAGCTCACTATTTAGTTTTGGATGAAGGGGAAATTACTGTTCCCTTATTCCTAGAGTCAATTGCCCAAGGAGAAGAACGAGGCATCTTTCGGGCTGCGGAGAAGCCCGATGTTACCCAAAGCCCCATGCCTCGTTTCGACCTCCTCAACCGGGATGCCTACTTAATGATGGCCATCCAATTTTCTCGGGGTTGTCCATTCAATTGCGAATTCTGTGACATTATCACCCTTTATGGTCGTAAACCTCGCACGAAGGAACCCAGTCAGATTCTGGCAGAATTGCAGGCTCTATATGACCTAGGTTGGCGCGGTTCTCTATTCATGGTTGATGACAACTTTATCGGCAATCAGCGCAATGTTAAACGATTGCTGCGGGCATTAATTCCATGGATGGAGGAGCGGAATTATCCCTTTACGTTCCTAACCGAGGCTTCCGTGAATTTAGCAGAAGATAGTGAACTGCTGGATTTGATGGCTAAAGCGGGTTTCTATGGGGTCTTTCTCGGTATTGAAACTCCTGATCAAGATAGCCTGAAAGTCACTCGCAAAAGTCAGAATACCCGCAACCCCCTCGTAGAAGCTTGTCGTACCATCAATAAAGCTGGGTTGCTCATTTATGCGGGATTTATCATTGGCTTTGATGGAGAACGGGCAGGTGCGGGTGAGCGGATTCGAGCATTTGTCGAAGAAACCAGCATTCCTCAACCTATGCTTGGTGTTTTGCAAGCGTTACCCAATACAGCTTTGTGGCAACGACTCAAACAAGAGCAGCGACTTTTAGAGGGATTGGGTGCGGTTGAGATAGGCGATCAGAATTCATTGATGAATTTCCAGCCCACCCGTCCCATGACTGAAGTTGCCGAAGAGTATGTTGATGCCCTCTGGGCAATATACGAACCCACAAGCTATCTCCGACGCTGCTTCCAACAATGCTTGAATATCAACCCTAATTCCCGGCTTAACCAAAATATGTACTTTCCCCCAGGCAAGGGCATTCGACTCGTAGCTCAGTTAATCTGGCATCAAGGCATACGACGCCCTGAAATTCGTGCCCAATTTTGGCAACAACTTTGGATAATTCTGCGAACTAAGCCCCAATTTCTTAATATGTATCTAGGACTGTGTGCGGCTGGCGAGCATTTCTGGGAGTATCGCGTTTTAGCCAGAGAACGAATTACTCAGCAGCTAGGGTTTGATCCCTTGACACAGACCGCAATACCCGAACCCGAACCCGAACCCGCCCTTGTCGGAGGTTAATCCTAGATTTGAGCGCCACTCCTTTAAAATCGAGCCGAGAGAATCTATACTCTTTTTTCAGCTTGCCGCTCTTGGAGGCGGCAATTTTTTGTAATATTTTTTAAAGTCCTTAACGATTTCTTCTTCTTTCCCTTAACCTCATTCCGGCTGATTTACAGCTTTACAAGCGAGCAATACATGTTTGGTCTTATCGGTCACCTTACCAGTTTAGAACACGCTCAAGCCGTTGCTAAAGAGCTAGGCTACCCAGAATATGCCGACCAAGGGTTAGATTTTTGGTGCAGTGCGCCGCCTCAAATCGTGGATACCATCAAGGTTACAAGCATCACTGGGCAGGTCATTGAAGGTCGGTACGTAGAATCTTGCTTTCTCCCTGAGATGCTCGCCAATCGCCGAATCAAGGCAGCCATCCGTAAAATCCTGAACGCGATGGCTCATGCCCAAAAGTATGGCATCAATATTACTGCATTAGGAGGCTTCTCCTCGATTATTTTTGAAGAGTTCAAATTGCACGAAAGCAAGCAAGTTCGCAATATCAAGCTAGAGTTTGATCGGTTCACCACTGGTAACACCCACACAGCGTACATTCTCTGTCGCCAAGTGGAACAAGCCTCGCAAAAGTTAGGGATTGAACTGTCCAAAGCCACGGTTGCGGTCTGTGGTGCAACGGGAGATATTGGGAGTGCGGTCTGCCGCTGGCTGGAAGCTCGAACCGATATCGCAGAACTCCTGTTAATTGCCCGCAATCAAGAGCGCTTACAAGCCTTGCAGGGGGAACTGGGGCGCGGCAAAATCATGGGATTGGAAGAAGCCCTGCCCCAAGCGGATATTGTCGTCTGGGTGGCGAGTATGCCCAAGGGAATCGAAATCGACTTCTCGGTTTTGAAGGAACCTTGTTTGCTGATTGATGGTGGTTATCCGAAAAACATGGGGAATCAGATTCAGCACCCCGGCGTCTACGTCCTGAATGGGGGAATTGTCGAGCATTCCCTCGATATTGACTGGAAAATCATGCAAATCGTGAATATGGACGTTCCAGGGCGTCAGCTATTTGCCTGTTTTGCCGAGTCAATGCTCCTAGAGTTTGAAAAGTGGTATACCAACTTTTCTTGGGGACGTAATCAGATTACGGTAGAAAAGATGGACAAAATTGGACAGATTTCCGTTAAACACGGATTTAGACCCCTACTGAGCTTTTAGCCAAGGGTTACAGGTTAGCAAGGTGATCAGGTTGAAGATTCAATCGTCCCATCTTCAACCTTTCAACCTTCTAATCTTCAACTCTTTAACCTTCAACTCCTTAACTCATCACTCATGACCCCTGAAAACCGAACCTTGCTTCTCGATTTTGAAAAGCCACTCTTTGAGTTGGAGGCACGAATTAACCAGATTCGTGAACTTGCCGAGGAAAACAACGTCGATGTTTCTGACCAAATCCGCCAACTGGAGGCACGCGCCGTGCAATTGCGTCAGGAGATTTTCAGCGGCTTATCACCCGGACAACGGTTACAGCTAGCCCGTCATCCTAGGCGTCCGAGTACATTGGATTACATTCAGGCGATTAGTGATGAATGGATGGAACTGCATGGTGATCGAGGCGGTTCTGATGATCCAGCCTTAGTGGGGGGTGTCGGGCGTCTGGGCGGGCGTTCAGTCGTGATGCTAGGTCATCAAAAAGGTCGGGATACCAAAGATAATATTGCCCGCAATTTTGGGCAAGCTTCCCCTGGTGGTTACCGGAAGGCACTGCGGTTGATGGAACATGCAGATCGCTTTGGGATGCCGATCTTAACGTTTATTGACACCCCAGGGGCTTGGGCGGGTGTCAAAGCGGAAGAGTTGGGTCAGGGAGAAGCGATCGCTTACAATCTCCGAGAAATGTTTAAGTTCGATGTCCCCATTATCTGTACCGTCATCGGTGAAGGGGGTTCGGGCGGGGCTTTGGGCATTGGTGTGGGTGAGCGATTATTAATGTTTGAGCACGCCGTTTACACCGTCGCTACACCTGAAGCTTGTGCTGCTATTCTTTGGCGAGACGCGGCTAAAGCCCCAGATGCCGCTGCCGCCTTAAAGATGACGGCTTTAGATTTAAAAGAGTTGGGCATTATTGACCAAATCTTGCCAGAACCCGTTGGGGGTGCCCATTCTGACCCTCTTACCGCCGCTTCTATCCTCAAAGACGCTCTACTCCAAAACCTAGAAACTCTGAACCAGATGGCTCCAGGACAGCGCCGGGAGTTACGTTATCAGAAATTCCGTAGCATTGGCGTTTTTACAGAACTTTCCGCCTGAATCGGGTGAAAATTTCCAGAGGCAAGGGTTATTCCTGAAGGAGAGTGGAACAGCCATAGATCAGGTCTTCTCGATCACATAGGGAAATCCAATGGAGCAAAATGTGGCTCCAATTGCTGATTGAACCTTAAAACAGTAGGCTATGTTAATTACACAGCCTAGTTTCAAGGGATGACGTCAGTTCTTGTGGCTTTGGCCTCGTTCCACCTTTCCTAGTGATATAATTTTTAGGTAACATTTTTTTACATTGGCTTCATTCGAGGGAGTTAATCTATTTCCCCCCCAGGGTCAGCCGCCTAAATTATTAGTCGTGTCTTTGGGGAGTGACAGCCGAATAGATAAAAAAAGAATCTGTGCTATCCAAAGGCCAGAAGAAATTTTGTAGAGTTGAATCTCATTTAGGGATGGCAGCAGACCTAACTCCGATGCCGGAGTGACAAAGAATTACAAGTTAATGCAGACTAGCAACTCCTCAGCCAGAATTCAGTGATGACACAGAAGTTGCTGGCAAAATTGGGTGGGAGCATCGAAGTAGAGAGTACTGGAAGATTTCATGACTTCTCAAAAGCAACGACGTGCCCTGATTACAGGGGCAAGCAGTGGTATTGGCAAGGCAACGGCTTTGGCGTTTGCCCAGGCAGGGATTGATGTTGCCCTAGTCAGCCGTTCTCAAGATAAGTTAGAAGCGATCGCGACAATGGCTCGTGACGCTGGGGTGGAAGCGAAGGCTTATCCTCTTGATTTAGCCAAGATGGAGCAGGTTAAATCAGGCATCAGTGCGATCGCCACCGATTTTGCGCCCCTTGATATTCTGGTAAATAACGCTGGAATGGGTTATACCAATCCCTTAATCGAGACTTCTTTATCGGACTGGCAGCGAGTCATTGACCTCAATCTGACTAGTGTATTCCAGTGTATTCTGGGTGTTTTGCCAGCGATGCGTCAGCAGCAACGGGGCACGATCATCAACGTTGCCTCGATTGCTGGTCAACAACCGTTTCCCCATTGGGGTGCCTACAGTGTCAGTAAAGCCGGTCTGATCGCTCTATCCAAAACTCTGGCAGCAGAAGAACGTCCTCATGGCATTCGCGTTGTTACCCTTTGTCCGGGTGCCGTGAATACGCCCATCTGGGATACAGGCACCGTTCAAGTTGATTTAAATCGGTCAGCCATGCTGACCCCTGAAATTGTGGCACAGTCGATTCTGCACGCCGTCATGATGCCAGAACAAGCCGTCATCGATTCAGTCACTTTAATGCCTAGTGCGGGGGCGCTTTAAAGCCACTGTTTGGTTGTGGGTTATAAATCGCAAGAGTTGGCACGTTAAAAGGTTTAACCTTCCACCTTCTACCCACTCACCCTGGTGTAGCAACAGACAACAAAAATCACACCTATTTTTCTAGAAAAAATCAATCAGGCTCATTATGACTATTGCTTCTTCCAACGCATTCAGTAGCTCTAACTCGGCTTCAAATCCCAACAGCTCAAATCCCATACCCCACGTAGAGACACGACCCGATCGCAACACCCACAATGGTCGGGAACCCAATTTAAAACCGCCCACGGAAGAACTGAACGAGGACATGATGAACGCTGTGCGGACGATGCTTTTGGGCGTGGGCGAAGACCCAGACCGCGAGGGGTTACTCAAAACTCCTAAGCGGGTGGCAGAGGCGATGCGATTCCTGACGAGTGGCTATAATCAGTCTTTGGAAGAATTAGTCAATGGAGCCATTTTTGATGAGGGCCATAATGAAATGGTTCTTGTCCGGGATATCAATTTCTTTAGCCTTTGCGAACATCACATGCTACCCTTTATGGGCAAGGCTCACGTCGCCTATATTCCCAATCAAAAAGTGGTGGGTTTAAGTAAGTTAGCTCGTGTGGTTGAGATGTACGCACGGCGGTTACAAGTGCAAGAACGCCTAACTCGCCAGATTGCTGAAGCCATTCAAACCATCTTGGAACCTCAGGGTGTAGCAATCGTCATGGAAGGCACTCACATGTGTATGGCAATGCGCGGTGTGCAAAAGCCAGGTTCTTGGACTGTCACCAGTGCGATGATTGGTGTTTTTCAGGAAGACCAAAAAACCCGTGAAGAATTCCTGAACCTAATCCGCCATCAACCGAGTTTCTTTTAATTTTGTCTTCTATGAAAAAATAATGGGTAATGGGAAAGACAACGAGCCAATTACCCATTATTGATGAACGATTGATGGATGTCCTACGGCTGGATACGCAACATTTCCGGTCACATTTAGCGATTCTCCAGGGAGCAAGGTACAGACGTAGAAACTTTTCCACCCTGCGTCTGTAAACTGGGAGTATTCCACGCCCCTGAAAACCGCTATAATAAAGTCGCTGCTGAACTTAATTGGGAACTCAGGAGACTGAGAGTAAACCTTTCCAGAAGGTTATATCCCTATATGTAAATTTAACTGAACTACTTCTCAATATACTGAAAGACTGGAGAGATGTAGCTGACTAGGTCTCAAAAGCGAACCATAAAACTCACAGCGATAATTTTTGTGAATCAAAAAGCCGTAGACGGAAAACGATGCCAGCTAAGATTCTCGTTGTCGATGATGAGTCAGCCATGGAGAGCCTAATTAGGCAAAAATTTAGACACCAAATTAGACAGAAAAGCTTAGATTTTATATTTGCTTATAACGGCAGGGAAGCCCTAGAAAAACTCCAATCTGATCCATCAGTTGATGTAGTTTTAGTCGATATTAATATGCCAGAAATGGATGGTCTAACTTTGATCGAGCGACTCAAAGACTTAGACCCAACCATGAAAGCCGTAGTCGTATCAGCTTATGATGATGTGACCAATATTAGATCAGCAATGAATCGGGGGGCTTTTGACTTTATTACTAAACCTATAGATTTTAATGATTTAGACATAACTATTAATAAAAGCTTAGAGTATGTACGAGAAACTAGAGAAAAACAACAAAAATTACAACAAGCTCAAAACCAACTCCTTCAGAGCAATCAGGCACTGAAGGAGAGTGAACAGAGGTTTCGCCAACTGGCAGAAAACATTAAAGAGGTTTTTTGGGTCACGTCTGTTGATAGAACTCAAGTCATTTATGTGAGTCCCAGATATGAACTCGTCTGGCACTCCAGCAGCAAGCAATTGTATGAGAAGCCGATGTCTTGGCTAGACGCCGTTCATCCAGAAGATCGAGAGCGCGTGTGTACAACGATTAAGAGTTGTCAGGGAGAAGAGTACGAGCAGGAATATCGAATTGTGCGACCGGATGGGTCAATTTGTTGGATACGCGATCGGGCTTTTCCTGTGAAAGACCATACGGGTCAAATTTATCGCCTGGTCGGACTTTGTGAAGATATTACGGTTCGCAAGCTCGCGGAAGAAGAAATTTGCAAGGCGCTTCAACGAGAAAGGGAACTGTCGGAACTCAAAACCAGCTTTGTCGCCATGACAAGCCATGAATTCCGCACCCCCCTCACCACCATTCAATCATCGGTTGAGTTGTTGGAATTTTACAGCCATAATTTCTCCCAAGAAAAACAACACATTCATCTTCACCGCATATCAAGATCGGTTGAACGTATGGTTGAGATGTTGAATGACATTTTGCTGATCTCAGAATCCGAAGCAGGGCAACTGAAATTTAACCCACGTCCCATAGATTTGGTGAAAGTTTGCCAACGTGTTGTAGAAGAGCTGGGACACAATGACAAAAGCCAACCCGCCGGAAGCGATCCTATATCCGTTTGCCAGCGTACTGGCGATAATGCAGCATCAATTCCTGAGGCTTCGCTGAGAGCGAACTTGCCTTTGCATCACCTGAACATGAACATTAGCAAAGCATCGCCCCCACACCCCATACGAACCTTGGGACATGCTTCAGCATTCTTTCCAGGAGTAGGGCGTATCGCTTTCCAGGTCATAGGTGCACTTCCGCCTCCCGACTCTCAACCTTTAATGGATGAAAAATTACTGCGCCACATCCTGACCAACCTACTATTAAATGCACTTAAATATTCTGCGGCTGGTAGTATTGTCCAGTTTGACCTCACCTACCTTGATCGCAAAGCTGTATTTCGGATTCAAGATCAAGGGATTGGCATTCCTACGGTAGATCAAGCCCACTTGTTTGAGTCCTTCTATCGTGCCAGCAATATCGGTACCATTCCGGGAACAGGATTGGGATTAGCGATTGTCAAACAGTGCGTAGATTTACATCAGGGTGAGATTACTTTCGATAGTGTTGAGGGCATGGGTACGACCTTTACTGTGACACTTCCTTTAGAGCGGTGAACGTCTAATCACTCATTCACTGGATCAAGATACACAAAGCGAGCTTGCGACAGTCCGTTGCGCTGAAGTGTTGACCACCACTGTACAACAACAAAAGCCGATGGGCGGATTTGAACCGCCGACCGTTCGATTACGAATCGAATGCTCTACCACTGAGCTACACCGGCACCGATAGACTAATATAGCAAGCTTTCTGTAAAAAATCCAAATCTTTGGCTGAAGTTTTTCCCTGATTTCACTCGGCAGCGTTGGGCAAAGCGACTTCTTGTCACTACCAGAAAAATTCCCCTGAGTCATGTCACCATGAAGATGAGGAAAGAAAAGTTTACAACTAATGACCCACTCAGCACCCAAAAATCAGAATCCCAATCGTAAAATAAACCCACGACAACTGAGTCCAGAAAAATATGCAAAATTAAAAGCAGAGGCAAAAGCGCCTTACCGGGCATTAAGGCATTTTATTTACTTGGCTTTTGGGGCGTCCGGCTTTATTGGTGCCTTTGTCTTCCTCGCACAATTAGCGGCGGGGC
>DATNQL010001013.1:0-4950 GCA_036704025.1 Stenomitos sp. | reverse complement strand
GGGTTCCGGATTGAGATAGAGTCTCTTCCGCTTCCTGCACTCCTCCTGCGGCGACTCGATCAAAGGCTGCAAGTAGCGTTTTTACTTCCTCTTCCCGTCCGTAGAGTTTTTGCGGGATTTGAAACTTCTCGGAAACATCTTGATCCGCTAGAGAGAATTCTGAAATCTCACCGCTAGTTTGTAACTGATGTAGACAAGTTTCTAAATCCGCTTTCAGTCCCCAGGCGCTTTGATATCGTTCCTCTGCCGTTTTCGCCATTAGTTTCATCACAATCTCTGAAACGATGGTTGGTAAGGGCGCACCAACCTGCGTCCCTACAAGTTCATGGGGTGGTATGGGTTGTTTAGCGATATGGCTATGCACCAACTCCATAACATCTGTAGTTGCAAAAGGGAGTTGATGGGTGAGCAGTTCGTAGAAGGTAACACCCAGGGAATAAAAGTCAGTTCGATAATCGATCGCACGGTTCATTCTGCCGGTTTGCTCAGGCGAAATATAGGCTAAAGTTCCCTCAATGCGATCGGGATTGCGAATCGTCGGATTTTCCCGCGATAAAACGGTGGAAATCCCAAAGTCGATGATTTTAATTTGTCCAGTTTCGGAGTTATAGACGAGATTAGATGGATTAATATCTTTGTGGATAATATTGGCAGCGTGAATGGCTCCCAAACTCTCTGCAATCTTGATGGCAATCGTGAGAAATTCTTCTAGCGTAAATTTGCGCTCTGCCATTAAGAGCTTTAAGGATTTCCCCCCAAAATCCTCCAAGAGCATGGCTAAACTATTTTGATATCTCTGCAAGTCATAAACTTTGACAACACCATCCAGATTCAGAGAACGAGTAATTTCATATTCCTGCTTATAGCGAGTGAGTTCGGTTGGAGTGGGGTAATCTTCCTTGAGAACTTTGAGAATAATGGGTTGATTATTCTGATTAAGGCTCGCTTGATAAACTAATGAATTTGCACTTTCGTAGATTTTGGCGAGAATCTGGTAGCCAGTCAGCGCAGTCATTGTTCAATTCTCCTGAAAATTCGTTTTATAGCCGTTCTCAGTTGGGTAACTCACATCTAGCACCTTTGTCAGTAAGCCTCCATACCCGCCAAGAAATTAATTTCTTGGCTTATAGTTCAAGTCCATTGAAATGGACTGAAAGTCTTATCTAGTCGTCTTTAGACGAATGCGAGCTATGAGACAGTGGTTTTAACCACTGGCGGTTGTTGCAACTGATGCAAGATCTCAGGTTCCCTCTCCTTGTAGGAGAGGGTTAGGGAGAGGTAGAGAGAGGTTTTCCAGAGAGGTCAGACTGTAACTCATCCCATCGAGAAGGGCTATATAAAGTGAACTTTAAAGTAGTAGGGTGCGTTAACACAGTGTAACGCACCCTATTTAATGTTTGCTAAAAGCAGGTACTCCGCTAAGTATTCAATTTTCTAGAAAATTAGCTCAAATCCGGTTAAAGTTCCATGCCTTTTCAAAATGTTCTCTCGATATTTTCACGCTTTCTCATTCCAATCCGTAGAAACGAACAGGGTTATCCCAAAGAATCTTCTGCACGGTTTGTTTGGATAGCCGCTCCTCAAGTGCCACGGCTTTCTCCACAATGTCTAACGTGTGATCGATATGGGGGTAGTCAGTACCAAACAAGAGATTATCACAGCCGATAGACTGAATCACCCAATCCAGATAAGGTTCATTTGGCTCGATGGCGACAAAGCACTGACGACGGAAGTACTCGGAAGGCTTCATCTTCACGTTGTCTTTCACCTCCCATTGCAAGTTCTCGTACTCTTCATCCAGTCGCCACAACCAATAGGGAAGCCAACCGCAGCCTGACTCCAGAAAGCCTACCTTGAGCTTGGGGTGACGCTCTAACACCCCTCCTTCAATCAGAGCGAGCATTGCCATCATCTGTTCCATTGGATGAGAGCAGGCGTGGATGGCAAATTCGGTGTTAAATCGATCTGCACCAGTGGTGGGCACGCGACTATGAGCAGAGGCATGAAGACCGACGGCTATCCCTAACTGTTCACACTTCGTCCAAAATGGCTCATAAGCAGGGTCACTCAGCAATCGTCCCTTAATGGGGTTAGGTTGCACAAAGACGGCTTTCCAACCAAACCCTGCAACCCGCTCTAATTCTTGTACCATTTCTTCAGGAGCATGAAGATTCATGACTCCCACCGCTTTGAGAATTTGCGGGTCATAACTGCAAAAATCTCGTAACCAATTATTGTAGGCGCGGGTAAATGCCCCAGCCAATTGTGGTGCCATAGTATCGTTGGCAAAAACCCATAACCCAGTATTGGGATACAGAAAACAGATATCAACTCCCATCTGTATCATGGCGCTAACATGAGTTTCTGGGTCAAAGCGATTGAGTACAGACATGGGATGACGCTGCATCATCTGTTGGGTTGCTGTGCTGCGAAACTGCGCGGAGATTTTGTGAATAATCTCTTCACCCTTAATTTTCATGTCCGGCGACGGTGCAAAGCTCTTAAATGCCGGCTCAAGGTACTTAGCCCAGATCTCAGGTGGCTCGGTGACATGAGAATCTACATCGACAATTTGATATCCGTTAAACATCAGTTTCTAAATTAGATAATTTTGACTGGAGTTAGTAGGGTGTGTTAGCGACAGCGTAACGCACTGTTATTTATCAGAGCATCTGGTGGGTTACGACTTTTGATCCCCCCATCCCTCTTCACTAAAGCTCCGGTTAAAAAGGGGGGAGAATTTTCTCAAAGTCCCCCGTGATATCACAGGCGTAGCTTCCTCTGGCTTCCCCCTTTTTAAGGGGGACGGGAGGGGGATCTGACCGCTTACCAACCGGAACATTTGGTGGGTTACGGCTACGCTTAACCCACCCTACAAAACACTGATTACATCCACATGGGAAATGGGTTGAGTTGATTTTCTGGAAGTGGTTCTTTTAACCAACCCAATTGCACGGGAACGTCATAAAGCCGTCCTGAACCTAACCGTTTCCAAAAGTGGCGCATTCCAGGAACAATGACCTTGACAACCTTCAGCCCAATATCCGGACGAGTCTGATCCAAAACTAACAGTTCCATGCCATGTTTTTCGGTAATTTGATTGCAAAGTAAGACATCTTCACGTAGGTCATCACTCCATAATTGGGGATAATCAGCAGACACTTTTGGCGCAACGCTTTCATCGGGAACTAAGTAGGGCTGGTTTTCCAGCGTCCTGGTTTTCCACCAGTCTAAGGCTAGGGGATCGGCGGATGGCGTGTATTGGGTACTTCCATCCGCATTCGCTGACAAAACCGAAGGCAGAATTTGGTTGATTTCAGTCAGTGCTCTTTGAATCGCAAGCTGAGGGTCAAAATGAGCACCGTAGCCAAGGATGATATCTTCCACCTCTCGGTCAGTTCTCCTACTAATAGCGGCAAAAGCAGGAATATTCAAATCGCTGGTGATATCCAACACCCAAAGTTCCCGATTCAGAGTTTGGTAATAGTCCTTCAGGGATTGAAAATACGGTTCATCAAAACTATCTAAATCGACCTTCGGTCTTTTGACCTGGTTGTACCACCACAAGGCTACGCAGTCTCGCTCCACTAATTCCATAAAGCCCTGCAAAATTGCCTCTTCCATCGTATTGCCAGCCGCGCAACCATTGGAGTCTGCCCAACAATCTATTTTGTGAGGTTTGGGATAGCCATAATAGCAGTAAGCCGTTGGCAAATACTTAAAGTCTTTATGGGTTAACGACCAAATCGGTGTCCAATCAATTTCTTGTTCTTGATCAAAGGGTTCTGGTACTTTTTGAAACCAGCCAAAACAATTGGCATTCCATGAAGCCCGATTCTCGTACTGTGATTGACTAAAATTCAGACAATCATTGGGATGAATGGCTTTATCCCCTAATTTTTGATAACTGCTTTTTTGTCTAAATTCGTCTCCTTGAAAGGTACCCGAATATCTCTCAATTGCTTCACAAAAAGCACTGGCTCTAGCTTGCTCGTTAGTCTTCCCTTTACCGGCACTTCTGCCCAAAATATTTCGTCGTAAGGTATCCACATCGTCGAACATCGTGGCGAAATGATGCTTAGCCACATAAGTATGAGTTAAGTTATTTGACCCCGTGAATACCTTAGATAGTTCTCGAACAACTCCTGTAATGGGGCTAAGATGATGTTGATATTTCCTCAGCGTTTCTTCGGGTGAAATAAAACGGTGTCCTCCATCGGCGGTAAACGTTTTCTTTCGGTGTCCTAGAATAACGGGCAAGGGTTTTCTCTTCAAACCATTGGCAATTTCTCCACAACTGGGACACTGAGGACGTTTAACTAGACTGTGATTTTGGTTTTCTAGAGTGAGAGTATCATGAGTCACCAGCACGCCTTCTAATCGTTGATTTTCTCCCTGTACAATCCATTTAAAAACTTCAGTTGCTGCCATCCCCAAAGCCGTTTGCAAGGCAGAAGGCAGGGAACCGAGAGGAGCTATTAAAGGAGTTGAAGTATCCTTGCGTCTCTGGATAAACTCTTCAACCGGCCTGTTGTCTCGCAAGCGTTGAGCTAGGCACTGCCAACACCCAGTTTTTCCTGGCACAACTATCGGCCCGATCCAAATAATTGTTCCTACAGGATTGACCAACATCCAAGGACGTGAAAAATGTAAGGCTTTTTCATTAACCGTCTCTAAGCCATCTTGCAGATAGTCATCCGTTAAGACAACGTCTAGATCTCCTTCTTCAGCAACTTGGATATGTAGGGATTCAAGACTTGTTTTGAATTCAGAAGAAGGAAGATTAGAACCAAAGGTTTTCACCGCCACTTTAGTGGCTTGCAACCGCTGGTAAGCTTCCGTTGGTTCGATATTTAAATGGTCGCAGAAGATAGCTAAGTTAGATGGCAGAGGAACATCGTTTTCCACAATGTAGCCCTTCTGTTCCATCAACATCAAAGTATAATAAAC
>DATNQL010001012.1:0-8043 GCA_036704025.1 Stenomitos sp. | reverse complement strand
AAGGGCAAAGGGAAGATAGGCGTAGATAATTGTGAGGTAATCGGGTTGTTCTGGATCGAGCCAGCGAGCGATCGCATGAGTGACATAAGTCAATACTGCCGGAATACTCAATAATGCTAGGGCGATCGGTAAACTGGTGAGCAAATGGTCGGCATCGATCGCAACAGCCTCAAATCCCAGCCATCCCAGAATTGTATCGGCGTGATGCATAAACACGCCACCGAACAGCAGCAACAACAGCGCCGCTTCCGCCCAAAATCCTCGATGATTGTCGAGTAAGTCCGATGCCGGAAAGCGTAAATTTAACTGTGCCGAGCGATTGGGGCAGGTTTTCAGACAAGTCATGCACAGCATACAGTCCCGGTTGTCCTGTAATTGTGCGGGATGGGAGTAAAGCGGACAACCATTGGTTGCCTGTCCTTCATTCGGTAGTGCATCGACAAAGCTGAGAACAGTTTCAGTGCTGCCTTTGTAACAGCCAAACGTATTGCACTGACTGCCACAAACCTGCTGAGTCGATCGCAACTCGATCATCGACAGTTTGGCAAACATCCCGTTCATCCCACCAATCGGGCACAGATAGCGACACCAGAGCCTGCGCTCGTAAATAAGGCTAAAAACAACCGCTCCAGCCGTAATCGTCAGCAGCAACCAGGCAGAGAGATAGGCATGGTGCGGCAAATCCCACAGTTTTTCCCACAGATAAATGGCAACAAAGCCTGCAAATAACACCCAAGCTCCCCAACGATTGAGCCATTGCGTATTCCAGGCGAGTTGCTGGCGGGGAAATAGCCACAGGGAAAGCCGACGTATCCATTCCCCTGTAATCATAAACGGACAAACGGCACACCACAGCCTGCCCACAAAGGCGAATAAAAATAGATAACTGGGCCACCACCAGGCCCAAAATAGGTTGAGGGTGATACTGCTAACTCGTGACTGGGAACCAATAAACCCTAAAACGGTAACGGGCAAAAAGATTGCCATCATCACAATCCAGATGCCCTCTGGATACCAGCGACTCAGCAAGATTTGCCGCAGCCAAGGAACATGGGTAAGCAAGTCCAGACGAAAGGCATTTTTGGTCGATTGCACCGACCACAACACTTGCTCTGAGATGATAGACTGCCCGACGGGAGTCATGATCACAGCCCGGTGTAAGATTTCTGCTAGTTCTGCTAGATTGCCGGGATAGTCGTAGCTAATCAGGCGACGTAGATCCGATTGATCGAGTTGCAATATTGGGCGATTCTGTTCTCGACAAAACCGATTCAGGAAGTACCGGGCAAACTCTGGAATGTCGGCTTTGCGTTGCGGAAGAGGAAAGAGTTTGATGGAAAGGGTTTCGATGTCGGCAAGATTTAGTTTGGTGGGAGCGGCAAGAATCAAGCGTACCCAAGATTGGACGGGTTGAGGCGGTTCGCTTGCAAGTTGATGGGGTTCGACGATGCCATGATTGGGAAGAATCTCACCGGTTTTCAGGTAGTGAATTAACCGAGTGCGATCGCCCTCACTCAACACCTGGATATTATCCAGCAACAATGTTCCCCGTTCTAACAGTTCCAGAATGCCCGGTTGCTTATCCACTCTGCCGAACAACGCATCGGTATTCAGTATGCCCTCTTCGGTACGGGGGAGTTCTGCACAATCAAGCTCGGCAAACGGTTGAGCTGCCAGTTCAGAGCGGCTATGGATGAGTCCTGCCAAGAAGGTTTTACCAGTTCCCGGTTGCGCCTGAAACACAACAGGTTTCAGGTTGGATGCAGCTAGATCGATTTGTTCTGCCAGTTTTTGAGTGGCTTTGCTACTGCCCAGAATGCTTTCCCCGTGAGGAACAAGTTGAATGTAGGGTTGTAACCCCCGAATGCGTTCTTCTTCCCAAGCAATTCGACTGGCAAAATCATCTAAGTCTTGCATCAACAGGGAATGAAGCACTTGCTGAATCTCTGGATAGTCACGCACCAGTTGGCGAAATTGAGCCTGAGGTAAAAACAGAATCTCACTAGCCGTAAGCGCGATCGCATTGGTTTGATAAGTGCCCTCATCAGAACTGGCAACCAGTGTATAGCCAAACAACTCCCCAGCATGACGATAGCAAATTGATAATTTACCCAGGGGTGACTCCTGGAAGATTTCCACGCTTCCCCACCGGAGCAGATACAAGCCAATCGGAGTGTGCCCTTCTTGGTAGATCAGGGTTCCAGGTGGAACCTGGA
This sequence comes from Stenomitos sp., assembly GCA_036704025.1. Lineage (GTDB taxonomy): Bacteria > Cyanobacteriota > Cyanobacteriia > Cyanobacteriales > Coleofasciculaceae > Allocoleopsis. Next base: position 5,827 of record DATNQL010001012.1, on the reverse strand, counting down.
AGCAATGGAACGATTGGCATAGTTCCCAAAAAGCACTCTCCGGTAAGTCTCCCCAAACTCGATGAAATTTGAGCCAACCGCCATATTCTGCTATCGCCTGTTCCTCAGACACCACCGTGGTAGCGGGAGCGATCGCTAACGGCAAGGGTTGCTCTGGTATTGGCAAAATGGATTGAGACGGGAAGAGGTCGGATGAGGTGGTTCCAGAGTTCATAGTGCCAGGTATTCCCCCCAATTAAATGAGTAAGGCATTGAACAAATCGCCTCCCCTGATCATACTCAGCCTCAATTGGGCTAGCTGTTGGAAACGCAACACCTTGGCAATCATGAACTGATGGCAATTGCTTTTGGAAACCATTCAAGTCACCTCAACGTTGAGATAGCCGATTCGTCAAGCTGCCAATCCCTGACTCGACAAGCGGAGAATATCGCGAATACCGAAGCCAACCTGATGGAGTGCTTCGCTATACCGAACCAAAAATTCTTCTACGAGAGCGTGTTTGTTCATACCCAGGACTTTAGCGTCAGATTCGACTTGATTGAGCATTCGCCAGATCATAGGTAGAACTTGACGATTGGCGGCTTCAATTTCGTCTTTGACCTGCTCAAGGTGTTCTGCCAGCCAAGATTCGCCAAAGTTAAGGTGAGTGTACTCATCCTTGACCACAGATTCGGTAATTTTCCGCGCAAAGTCATCGGCAACGGGGATGTAGTTGTTGTAAGCGGCGATCGCAAAGCACTCAATCACCAGGGATTGAATCAACAAACAGGTCGCAATCTTGTGTTCTGCGGCGGCTTCTTGAAAAATGCGGCGCAAATCTGCAAAAAACTCTCGAGCAAAATCTAAATCGGGCGTAACCTTTAAATTGCGTCCGCAAGCTTCAAAGCTTTTTCTGTGGCGGGCTTCTATTTTCCCCAGACGGATTAACTCCAGGGCTGCCTCTGGCGATCGGGCCATCACCAACCAATAAAAGTTTTATCATCTTTTCTAAGCTTTATAGTTATATATTTATCGTTCAGGGATCTTAGAAAAGGTTGAATCGAACTCGTGGAGCCTGAAATTTGCGGATATGCTTGAGATTCGGTTTTGTCTGTTGCGTCCCTAACGACCTATTATGACCTTGATTCTCACGAATGATGATGGAATAGACGCTCCCGGCATTCGGGCGCTTGTGAAAGCAGTGAATGGCAAGGGTGTGATTGTGGCTCCTAAAGACCATCAATCAGGCTGTGGTCATCAAGTCACCACCACCCGACCGATTCACGTCCATCGCCGTTCTGATACCGAGTATGCGGTTGGTAGTACCCCAGCCGACTGTATTCGTCTGGCTGTTTCACATCTTTGCAAAAATGTCAAGTGGGTGCTGTCGGGTATCAACGCCGGTGGCAACTTAGGGATGGATGTTTATATCTCCGGAACTGTCGCCGCTGTGCGGGAAGCTGCCATGCAAGGCATTCCCGGTATTGCCGTTTCTCACTATCGCAAAGGGAAAGTCAATGTGGATTGGGACGTGGCAGCGCGATGGACAGCTAAGGTTGTAGACGAGTTATTCAATCATCCCCTGGAACCGGGATGCTTCTGGAATGTAAACCTGCCGCATCTGTTACCGGGAGACCCCGATCCAGAGGTAGTATTTTGTACACCCTGTACGCAACCCTTGCCTGTTAAGTATCGGGTTGAGGGAGATTCCTATTACTACATCGGGGAATATGCCAATCGCGGGCGTACTCCCGGAAGCGACGTTGATGTCTGCTTTTCAGGCAAAATTGCTGTAACAATGCTACGACTTTGATCTGAGAATAAGGCAGAAGGCAGAAGGGATAAGAATTTTCATGCCTTCTTGTGTCCTCGTGTTCATGAGCATTTAACTTCAGAAGAGGGAGGAGAGAGGTTGGTCAGTAATATTGGCTTGCGCCTCCGGTAAGATAGCTTTAGGGCGTCGTTTATTAAGAAATTATGCGAATTTTAATTATGGGTGGTACCCGGTTTATTGGGGTCTACCTCACTAAAATCTTGGTGGAACAAGGTCATGAGGTGGTGCTGTTCAATCGCGGCAAGAAACCAGCACCTGTAGAAGGCATTCAACAAATTCATGGCGATCGCACTGACGCTTCCCAACTCAAGGACAAATTATCACAAGAACAGTTTGACGCTATCTTTGACAACAATGGTCGGGAACTCAGCGATACTCAACCCCTAGCTGAAATCTTTAAAGACCGGGTGAAACACTTTGTCTATATGAGTTCTGCGGGTGTTTACCTCAAATCTGACCAATTACCCCATATTGAAGGTGACCCCGTTGACCCAAAAAGCCGCCACAAAGGTAAGCATGAAACGGAAGCTTTCTTAGCACAGTTGGAATTACCTTGGACATCCATTCGCCCAACCTATATTTACGGCCCCCAGAACTACAATGACTTAGAAGCTTGGTTTTTTGACCGAATTGTACGCGATCGCCCCATCCCCATCCCTGGAAATGGAATGCACATCACTCAGTTAGGGCATTGTCAGGACTTAGCTAGGGCAATGTCTCAGGTGTTAGGGAATGAGCGTGCGATCGGGCAGATTTATAATGTATCGGGCGATCGCTACGTGACCTTTGATGGCTTAGCACGCGCCTGTGTTGAAGCTACGGGTAAGTCCGCTGACTCCGTCAAGATTGTGCATTACGACCCCAAGAAATTCGATTTCGGTAAACGTAAAGCCTTCCCTATGCGAGTCCAGCACTTCTTTGCAGACGTGCATAAAGCCATGACTCAGTTGAATTGGCAACCAGAATACGACCTTATCTCCGGTCTCCAAGATTCCTTCCAGAACGATTACCAGGCATCTGGGCGTCATGAAGCTGAGGTCGATTTCTCCCTGGATGACGAAATCCTAAAAGCGGTCTAGCGACGGAAACGATTAAGCTGCTCTTGCTAGTTAGATTGCTCTGGAAGGTGAAACCTACCATGTATTGGTATTAACTTAGATAGCGCTATCCGAACTTTCATAGATTGGGATAGCGCTTTGAAGAAAGATTCAACATTAAATAACAGCGATGAATCTTATTAAGGTATGAATCCAGCTCTCCAAAATGTATTACAAAACCAGCTTGACCAGTCGATTTTATTTACTCCCTGCTTAGGTATTAACGTCACACTTAAAGATGAAAAACATGGCTATTGGACGGCTGCCAGTGGTTTTGCTGAGCCAGACACAAGAACACCGATGCCGATAGATGGGCAGTTTTATATATATAGTATTACTAAAACATTTACGTCTGTTGCTATATTGCAACTGGCTCAAAACAAAAAATTATCGTTAGATGAACCAGTAACAAATTGGTTGCCCGAACTACCATTTCCAGCATCTGTAACGATACGGAGATTGCTCAATCACACAAGCGGCGTACCCAATTATGCAAGTTTAGGAGTTTATTTACCAGCCGTCGAAGAAAGCCCCTCTGTTCCTTGGTCATATCACAAACTCAAGGAATTAACCTGCCAAGGAAAACTAGATTTTGAACCTGGCTCTAGTTGGAAGTATTCCAATACTGGCTATCTGTTACTACTTAAGGTCATTGAAGCCGTAAGTGGAGATACTTTTGCTGATGTTTTGCAGAATAATATCTTTAATCCATTAGGACTTGAGAAAACTTATGTAGCTACTGAGATAGATACAGGAGCCTTAGTTCCAGGGTTCTCTAGAGAGCTAAATTCCAATCGATTAATGGAAAATGTTATTCCTCAATATCATCCTGGCTGGTGCGCTACAGGTGTAATAGTCTCCACAACCAGTGATGTTGTTCAGTTATATGAAAGTATTTTTAGCGGAAAATTGATAGGTTCCGAACAACTGGAGGATATGCTTCAGCCAATACTAACCAAGGAACCTCCATCTTCATTTTTTAGAAAACCTTGTTACGGCTTAGGTGTGATGCTCGACCCGGAATCTGAGTATGGTGTAAAAATCGGACATGGTGGGGGTGGCCCAGGCTACAGCACTTGGGTCATGCACTTGACCAACTTCCAAGGGCGTAAACTTACTATGGCTGTATTTTGTAATACCAGTATGGGGCTTTATCCGATGTTGTCTCTAACGAATGACTTACTTTATATTCTTGGGGATGGATAAGTAGTCACTCGATTTTATAGCAGTCGCCAAGGCGATTAGGACAAATGGCTCAAAGCTAATTGCCAATCCCAGCTTTTGACATGTCCTAACGGTTGTGGCGGTTGCTATAGATTTGCGATTTTAGATTTTAGATTGACTTCTCAGGCGAAGGGTGGAAGCTTGAAGTTCAAACATCTAAAACTGACCTCTCCTACAAGGAGAGGAGAGCAATTGAAATTAGCTCTTTGAAAGCAACTGTGTATAAAATTCTTTGTCGCGTCTTTGTCGCGAAACCTGATCTAAACAGACTTTATGGCTGCACAATCGGCTTCCCGTTCACGTCCACCTCTAACTCTTCGCGACGCAGTGTCTCTGTTGCATCCACCGTATCTCGCTCAACTTCTTTCCTAACAGTGACTTCCTCGCGGACAAAAGCCTGCTTTCCGATTTCCGCCGTCTCTTCGTAGACATTCATGTGAGCCACTTCACCATCACGAAAATCTACCGTACCAGGAGTAACTGTAGTCCCAACGCCTTCCGGTGTTGTGCGCTCAATCACCACTCGCTCCTTCTCCACCGGAACCGAAACTCGTGCGGTTTCAGTTTCAACCCGCTTGCCGATCGCAACCTCACCCGTCTGGCGACGACGCTTGTTGGCAATCAACCGTTCTTCATACAGTCTAAGCCTTTGATGCTCCTGTTCGTTCATTTGGTACAGTGCAGGCTCATGGTTGTAGGTATAGAGATGGCGGTCATCCGGAATCGTTCTAGGGGAAGGGGAAACCGGATGTGGGGTAGCTGATTGAGCCGGCACTCTGGCAATTCCTGATGCCTCTACAGGTATTGAACTTTCTACCGTTGGAGTGCGATAAACGTGCCGCACTCGCTCTTCGTAATCGTAATCAACCGTCATACTGTCATCGTATTCAGGTAATCTTTCCGCTTGCTCTTTGCTGGAAATTCCTACGGCGTAGATGCGTCGCGCCGCCGTATCAACATGGCAACGACCGACTGGAAGCAAGACTTTTTTTCCAAAAATCCAGAAACCTGTGTCGATGACGAGATATCGGAAACTGCCTGTTTCATCCACTAGCACGTCATGAATGGAGCCAATTTTCTCATGGGTTCTCCCCGCATAGACATCAAGTCCCTTGACATCTTCACCCTCAAAGGCTTCTTCGCGGTAGTTTGGATTAAAATCCCCAATTTTGAAAAGAGCCATGCTCCTGTCCCCAACGTCAACGATGTTCTAGTACGCCCATATTAGGAATTGGAAAACGTTGGTTCCTCTGGCTAATGGATGAGAAATGAGCAACTAGCTATCAACCGTCAAGCCACTACTTTTAACCGCCGGCTGACTGCTTTTTTGAGGCCACAAGTAGATGGCACCCGAAATCCAGGTGAAGGCTACAGATATCCAGAAAGCAACTAAAGAGGGGGTTTCCCAGGAATTGGGGGTTGGGGCAATCAAAAGTGCGATCGCCAAAATCTGACTCACGGTTTTGAGCTTGCCCCAAACATTAGCACCGCTAATTTTCGTGCTACCTGTTAAGTTTGGGTTAACCCGCCAACCCGCAATCAGTAACTCCCGCGCCAAAATCAGAAAGACTCCCCAAGCGGGTACCTGACCCAACTGAATTAACGCCAACAGTGGAGCTAATACTAAAAATTTATCAACTAAGGGGTCTAGAAACTTGCCTAAATCGGTCACTTGATTCAGTTTACGAGCCA
>DATNQL010001011.1:0-3208 GCA_036704025.1 Stenomitos sp. | reverse complement strand
TGGTCGTTTTAGCCGTTCAATCTGTCCTAATCTTTCTGGCGACAGCTATAATAGCTTCTCCCAAAAACTCTGCGCTCCTCTGCGCGATCCACTGCGAACTCTGCGTTAAAAAACCTACGATTTGCCTACCCGCTGATTCGATCTCATGAACAATATAAATAGGGCAGGCAGGATGCCCACCCCACGGATCATCATCTACGCACTGAGACGCACAGGCATTTTGCTCTCCTCTGAAGACTCCTTAAATTGGGCTTCCTGAGCTAGAAATTCTGATAATTGCGCTTCAATTTGTTCCTTAACAATCTCGCGATACTCCAGGAAATGCTCAATTTGAGCACAAGTAGATAAATAACTGCTCAAGCCACCCCGATTGTAGCGATACATATTCACGAAATTGCGCCAAAATTGCCAACGAGTATGGCGAACAACTCCTTGCCGCCAGCAAATAGTTAGTAGTGCTCGAATCACGACCCAATTTAGCTTTTTCTTAGCCGATTTTTCCTTCTTCGGATAGGTGGCTTCTCCTAAAATGCGATAGTGGCGGTAGGTGCGATCCAGAAAACACGATGGTTCGTATAATCTCCAAAAGGCATCGATATATTCACGGGCAATTTCTTCCAACGGACGAGTTGGCACAAAGTTCATCAAGGTCGTTTGATTGATATTTGCCGATTCGATTCGCAGCCGTCCTTCTTTCTTCAATCGATGCCAGAGAGCGGTATCAGGTAGCGCTTGCAACATACTGAATAAGGCGGTGGGAATTGCCGTTTTTTCTACAAATTGGACAATGCGATCGCCTGCACCTGATTTTTCTCCATCAAAGCCAATAATAAACCCAGCCATCACTCGCAATCCTGAGCGAGTAATCGCATGTACGCACTCACTTAACGAGTCTCTCGTATTTTGGTACTTTTGCGTTAGGGCTAAACTCTCTTCATCCGGTGTCTCAATGCCTAAAAACACCGCTCCAAAATTACACTGAACCATCCAATCCATCAGTTCTTGGTCTTTAGCCAAATCCACTGATGCTTCGGTGGCAAACGAAAACGGATAGCCGTGTTCAACCATCCAGGGTTTTAACTCTTTCAGAAATAACTTGACATTGCGCTTATTGCCAATGAAGTTATCATCCACCATGAAAATACTGCGTCGCCAACCTAACTCATAAAGGCGTTCTAATTCCGCCAAAAGTTGGGCTGGGGTTTTAGTCCGGGGTTTACGACCATAGAGGACAATAATGTCACAGAATTCGCACTGAAACGGACAGCCTCGCGAAAACTGAACGGACATTTCCGAATAAGCGTCAAATTCTAGTAAATCGAAGCGAGGAATGGGAGTATTCGTCACATCGGGTTTCTCTCCCCCAGATCGGAAAACACCAGAGGACTCGCCTCGTGCAATAGCGTCGATAAATAAGGGTAGGGTGATTTCTCCTTCATCGAGGATCAAATAGTCAGCACCCGATGCTTCGGCTTCATGAGGTAAGGCTGTTGGGTAAGGGCCACCAACAGCAACCGCTTTCCCTCGGCGTTTGGCTTCTTGAATCTGCGCTAAAAAATCTTCCTTTTGCACAATCATGGCCGAGAGAATCACTAAATCTGCCCAATCCCACTCGGCTTCCGTTACCTGGCTGACATTGCGATCAACGAGCTTAAATTCCCACTCTTGGGGCAGAATCGCTGCAACGGTGACTAATCCTAAGGGGGGAAGCATCGCCTTGCGACCCAGCAAAGCTAACGTTTTTTCAAAAGACCAAAAACTTTTAGGAAACAGAGGATAAATTAATAAAACGCGCATTTGCTCTCCAATCTTACGCCGAATTAAACGATGAGCTTTTTAACAAATTGATTTCAAGAAATTGGGTTTGTAGATGCTCTATTTTAAGCAATAACCCTCAGCCTGATACTCTTGCCGTTTATTGAGCTGCTTACAGCAGTAAGTAATAAAAGCAGGTTTGTCTATAGATTAGAGACACCACAGCACATGCATAGTTCCCACAGTTTGTAACACGAAAACTAAGATCAACCTACATCACAAGTGACAGTAGAGCAACTGCACATTCATCCTCCCCTATCAGCCATCAAACCAGTAGTGTTGCATCGGATCATCCAAAGGCTGATAGCCGATTGCTTGATACAAATGATTTGGAGCAGGACGATTTAAATCTGTAGACAGAAAACAATATTTATATCCCCGATCCAGTAAGGCTTGACTCAAGGCCGCCACACAAGCGGTGGCATAACCCTTTCTCCGATGCTCTGGCGGAGTGTAAACCAAATTAATCCTCACTCCATTGGGTGTTGAACTATAGAAGTTAGCCAAAGATAAGGGGATGTGATCTTGCCAAAAATGCAGACTTCCCTCTGCCAAATAGCGATCAACAACTTCCTCTACCTCCCAATCGACTGTTTCTTCTGAGACTTCTTCCATAAAAGCATGGCACCAAGCAATCAGTAATTCACGATCACCGAGGGTAGCCTGCCGCAAGTGTCCGCTAACCCAGGGAATCGGCTGCACAGTTTCGAGTTGATAGAATCCCTCTTGTATTCCTTCGTGGTAAGATTGCCCCGTCAATTCTTGCCAATGTTGGGCAAAGGTTTTAGCCGCTGAGGCCGTAGCCATCACCCCTGGTACTGGTGCTTGCCGAGAATATAAGTCTTGGGCGATGAGAGCGATCGCCTGAACCTCGTCAACTCGCGAGAGCAAAAGCTTGCGAGGGGGTGTTTGCAGGGCAACCGCTAAAACATCATCATTCTGCTCCACCAGGGCGACATAGGGTTGAGCCTTGAAGCGATGGGGAGAGTAAATGATTGTATCTAGCAGACCAAACATCAAGCTGTGATACGCTTCATGCTGAAGTAAGAAGCTTCGGGTTCGTTCGTAATCTTCATTGGCCTGAGTGAGATGCTTGAGTTTCATTCGGGTTCCTGAGCTGCTACATAAGGCAGTCTCCCATAGGCATAGTAACGACGATAGAGCAGCTCTAGCTTACCACCATACTCCTGAATTAAGGCGAGTTGACGACGATATAGCCCTCGAAAGGAGTTGGCAAATAGTAGGGTAAAGATGGCGACACACAAACCTCCTACGGTGGAGATTAACGCCTCACTGATTCCACCTGTAACACCGGAGCTGTTGCTCGTGCCAATATCACCCACTCGAAGCGCAGCAAAAGAGGTAATCAAGCCCAGAATGGTGCCCAACAGAC
>DATNQL010001010.1:0-6016 GCA_036704025.1 Stenomitos sp. | reverse complement strand
CGTTTTTAGAGCCGCTGCCGTTAAAGACCAAAGCAAAACAGGCCAACTTCCACCATTATGATAAGACCAGGGGACATTTTTGGGGTCGCATCCCGTGATACTCTCCCAATCCCGTTCTTCTAGGGCTGGATAACACAGCTTCATCGGCATATGTCCCATCAGCTTTGACCATTGCAGGTCAATTAAATGCATAATGCTTTGTGACTGTTCAGGTGTCGCTAGCCCAGAAATAATACTGAGCAAGTTACCTTGAGAGAAAAATCGAAAATCAATCCAACCAACCCCCAGATTTCCCACTAAATAACCTCCTTTTCTGTCCACCCAAGGCAGTACCCATTCAGGAACTGAATTCTCATAGATATTGAACTTATTTAAAGCTGTTTCCCCGAACTCTTCCGTCTGGTAGCGATAGATTGCCCTGACTCGTTTGGGGTCTAGCCAATACCGTTCTCGAATGTATTGAGTCAGCAAGTGCAAACGGCTATCCACTTCTCGCTTTTCAATATAACTTTCATTCGCCAGCAATTCATAACGAGCAGCGCGTAAAGCATGATGAAATAAGGCTTGAATTTCCAACGGATGCCCATAAACTCCCATGCGACGGTCAATCATAAATGCCGCTTCTGGTACTAACATGGTTGGGGTCATATCAAATCGCTTGCTCAAGCAAATATCCAAAATTAACTGGATACCCCGTTGAAATTCGATGCGATGAGCAATCTTTTCTTCAGGTCGGTTGGCTATCTGGCAAGCTTTTTCATAAGCTCGTAACAGAATAATCCACCATAAACCCGAATCAACCGGTGTTACTCTACCAATCGCTCGCTGACCAAAATCCGGTTCAATTTCTTGATTGGATGTCACTTCAAAACTAGCAGGCATCAAACCTTCTCCCAGCCGAATGCCATCAATCAGAAGTTCTTTCCCCTGCCAGGTTTGTCTGACTTCACCAAACAATCCTTGACCTTTCTTTAATCCAGCTCTGTCAGACTGTAAAGCTAAAGTAAATTCAAGAAAGTTGCGGACAATTTCTCGTTCTCCTTGCATGAGAAAGGCAAGTCCTGAAGGCACAAAATCACGGACAAAACAATGTCCATAGTTGAGTTGTTCTTCTTGGGGAGCTTCTTCTTTCGCCGCTACTGTCCCGACTGGTTGTTGCTGATAGGTCATAATGGACTTTCTCAGCCTTGCTTGCGCTTCTTCTACTATTTTGCTACTCATCACTCTGCTCTTTTTTAGCTTTTGCTTTCTTCTACTGAACGAATAAGAATGCAACCCTGACAAGAAAAGTTAAGCCCAATTGAAACGTTGAGCTTTACGAAGAGGATACTGTTGACTTCTCCTCAGTCTAAAGACACGGCGATCATCACCGAATGTTAAACGACACTCACCTATCGAGGTCGTTGGCACTCCTACGTTGCTAGATGTGAGCTAATGTATTATCCCTCACCCGTAGGGTTTGCCATTCTTTTGGATAGCACTGGGTTCCGTTGATCAAGGGTTCAGAAACTTGATAGACTTTCCATTAATAACCACACAATTTACTAGCATTAGTTACACCAATCAGCCAGTTATTTAATCCTGGACTTATATCGAGTTTTTTAGCCTGAACTACACCTTTCAAATAGACCTGACGTGCATCAAATATTCTGCCCTTTATGACTTGATTTACTCTGAACAAATAAACTTTAAAATTGCCGTTAAATAGTTGTCAAGACCCAGTAATATTTGTTGAAGTATGTACAGATTCATTCTCTCCTTGTTTTGGTACTTGATCCACTAAAATTGGAATTATTGAGAACATTAACCACTCCAGTTCTCTAGTGCTTAGTAAAGCCTTCTCCAAGGGTAAACTAAGGTATAGAAATCGGAGAAGCAGCATTGAATCTTGATGTCATTGTTATTGGGAGTGGGATTGGCGGCTTAACATGTGCCTCTCTACTGGCGCGGTACGGTAAGCGAGTGCTGGTGTGCGAGAGCCATGCGATCGCTGGAGGTGCCGCTCATTGTTTTAAACGGCGGGGGTTTGAGTTTGATTCGGGTCCTTCGTTTTACTGCGGCCTAGGTGACCAACGTCCCAGCCTCAACCCTTTGCGGCAAGTATTGGACGTTCTCGGAGAATCGTTGCCAGTCGTTTCCTACGACCCCTTGGGATATTACCACTTTCCGGAAGAAACGTTTCCAGTTTACAGCAATGCTACTCGATATCGAGAGGCTGTGGCTCAGATTACACCCCAAGGAGCAAAGGAACTCGAAGGATTTGAACAACGCCTGTTAGCCCTCTATGACTGCTTACGGGGTATCCCAACCCTTGCTCTGAGATCCGATTGGCAGCTCATTCCTATCCTATTGGGACGCTATTGGCCCTCCCTGTTCAAACTGCTGCCTCAACTCGGTATCCTCCAGGGTTCCGTTGGGGATGTGATGGACAAAGAGGTTTGTGACCCTTGGGTGCGGCGGTTAATTGATTTAGAATGCTTTCTCCTATCTGGACTAAAGGCACACGGTACGATCGCACCGGAAGTCGCATTTATGTTAGGCGAACGCACCCGCGCAGGTGTGGAGTATCCCGTTGGGGGCAGTGGGGCTATTGTTGACGCCTTAGTACGGGGTTTAAAACGCTGGGGTGGCGAGTTGCGGCTGAATGCTCATGTCGAGCAAATCCTGGTAGAAGCCGGTACAGCGGTGGGTGTACGGTTACGGCAGGGGGAAATCCTCAAAGCCCCTGTGGTCATCTCCAATGCTACGATTTGGGATACTTTTGTAGGGTCGAACGGTCGTTTGCCCCTAGTGAATCCGGACGATTTGCCCCAGTCTTATCGAAAATCTGCCTTGGAGACACCTGCGGTGGATAGTTTCATGCACTTACACCTGGGAATTCGGGCGGAGGGATTGGAGGGGCTAACAGGACACCATGTCGTTGTTCACGATGCGAGTCAGGATATTACAGAACCGGGAAATACGTGCATGATTTCCATTCCCTCCGTGTGGGATGCCAATCTCGCGCCTGAGGGTCATCATACGGTTCATGCCTATACTTTAGAACCCTTCGAGGGATGGCAACGGGATGAGGGGTATGAGGAAAAAAAGAAAGTGCGATCGCAATCGTTATTCCGTGCCTTAGAACGCATCATTCCCGATATCCGACAACGCATCGTTTTAGAACTGATCGGCACCCCCCTAACTCACGCCCACTATTTGCGCCGCTATCAAGGAACCTACGGCCCTGCGATCGCAGCGGGTAAAGGCATGTTTCCCAGTTGCCAAACCCCGATTGCAGGTTTATACCGCGTCGGGGATAGCACCACGCCAGGGATTGGGGTGCCTGCGGTTGCCGCATCCGGAATCCTCTGCGCTAATACCTTAGTGACACCTCAACAGACTTCAGAATTATTGGTAAATCTCAGAGGCTGTCACTAAAGAAACATAAAGTTAGTCGAATTAAGGAGCGATCAAAACGGCGATAAGTAGGTAGGTACAAATAAACGCAGGTATGTCAACAACTGTTAAAACCCTAAAACCCTCTTCCCTTCTGCCTTTTGCCTTCTGCCTTGCCTCAACGACAAATATTGATGCCAACCGACTTAGTCGTTTCCACATTAAACGAATCATGACGGTGTAAATCATAGACTCGCTCCTGCACGGGTAACAGCTCAATCCTTTGAGCCAATCGCTATCCTATACAAACCTTTAAAGACACTCATCGCTACCATACGATAAAGTCTATAAGAACCTGGCCTATCACTGACTCTCCATGAGCGGATACCTCGAAGCATCTACCTCTCCCAACGAACCCAACGGTGCTAACTCAATTCGCGCTACTGAAAGGGCGTTAAGCGTTGCTGCCGAAAATGCCGATCATCACACGGTGGATCGCACTAAACTAACACCGATGATGCAGCACTTCGTGGAGGTAAAAGAGCAGTATCCTCATGCACTGTTACTATATCGGGTTGGGGACTTTTATGAAACCTTCTTTCAGGATGCTCGCAGGTTAGCGGAAGAACTAGAACTCGTTTTAACCAGCAAAGATGCGGGGAAAGGGATTGGGCGAGTCTATATGACGGGGGTTCCCCACCATGCCTTGGATCGCTATTGTAGGCTGTTGGTGGAAAAAGGATTTGCGATCGCCATTTGTGACCAAGTGGAAGATGCGGCGGTTGCGGCAAAAGAGGGGCGGCAGGTGCGGCGTGAGGTGACGCAAATTCTTACCCCAGGCACGTTGCTGGATGAAGGGATGCTGGCAGCGCGGCGCAATAACTTCCTCGCGGCTATTGTGATGGCTGGGAATCATTGGGGTTTGGCGTATGCGGACATCTCCACCGGGGAATTCCTCACCACGCAAGCGACGGAGTTAGAACTGCTGGTGCAGGAACTCATGCGCTTGCAACCTTCCGAGGTGCTGATTCCTACCAATGCACCCGATTTAATTAGTATGCTGCGACCGGGGGAAAAATCCGAGCATTTGCCGGAGGGTTTGCCCAATTCATTTTGCTATACCTTTCGTCCTCAATCGCCCTTTTCCCCAGCCGAAGCCAGACAACGAATTATAGAGCGATTTAGGGTGCGATCGCTCGAAGGCATGGGTTGCGAACATCTGCCCTTAGGTGTCCGTGCGGCTGGGGGTTTGCTGGAATATCTGGAAGATACCCAAAAAGAGAATTATGTCGCGCTTCAGTGCTTACGCACCTACACCATTGCCGATTACTTAATTCTCGACCATCAAAGTCGCCGCAATCTAGAAATTACCGCTACCGTTCGGGATAACACGTTTCATGGTTCTCTCCTGTGGGCATTGGATAGAACCCACACCGCCATGGGGGGTAGGGCGTTACGTCGTTGGTTGTTGCAACCCCTTTTAGATATTAAAGGGATTCGGGCGCGGCATGATTCGATTCAGGAATTGGTGGAAAATCCTGGATTGCGGGAAGATTTGCGGCAGTTACTGCGCGGTATTTATGATTTAGAACGGCTGACGGGACGTGCGGGTTCAGGTAAAGCGAATGCGCGAGATTTAGTCGCACTGGCGGATTCTCTTCTTAAATTACCAGAACTGGCAGAGCTTGCCGCCTATGGTTCTTCTCCCTACCTGAAAGCATTACAGAAAGTGCCACCGGAACTGGAAAAGTTAGGGCAAAAACTCCGCGCCAATCTGGTGGAATCGCCTCCTTTACATTTGATGGAGGGGAACTTGATTCGTGCGGGGGTTAATCCTCAGTTGGATGAGATGCGCGCAACGGCTGAAGGTGATCAGCAGTGGATTGCTAATTTGGAAGTGACGGAGAAAGAACGCTCCGGTATTCCTAATTTGAAGGTGGGGTTTAATAAGGCGTTTGGTTACTACATTAGTATTCCTCGGAGTAAGGCCGACCAGGTTCCATCTAACTATATTCGCAAACAAACGTTAACCAATGAAGAGCGTTTTATTACTCCGGAGTTGAAGGAACGGGAAGCGCGAATTTTGACGGCACGGGACGATTTGAATCGTTTGGAATATGAGATTTTTGTAGAGTTAAGGGTACAGGTAGGGGAACTCTCGGAAGAGATTCGGAATGTGTCTCGTGCCGTGGCGGCGGTTGATGTCTTGTGTGGTTTGGCTGATGTGGCAGTATATCAAGGATATTGCCGTCCTAACATGGTCGAAGGGCGGGAGATTAGGATTATTGATGGGCGTCATCCGGTGGTGGAACAGTCTTTGCCGACTGGGTTTTTTGTGCCGAATTCGGCTTATTTGGGGGGGGAGTCAGTTGATCCCCCTCAACCCCCGATCCCCCCGCCTGGGGCACCCCCCTTTAAAAGGGGGGCAAGGGAAGAGAAGAGTGTAGAACGTCCAGATTTAATTATTTTGACGGGGCCGAATGCGAGTGGCAAGAGTTGTTATTTGCGGCAGGTGGGGTTGATTCAATTGATGGCGCAAACCGGGAGTTTTGTCCCGGCATCGTCTGCGACTTTGGGAATCTGCGATCGCATTTTTACTCGTGTGGGTGCGGTGGATGATTTGGCGACCGGTCAATCG
>DATNQL010001009.1:0-7694 GCA_036704025.1 Stenomitos sp. | reverse complement strand
TAATCAAAGGATTCTGGTAACCGGTGGCGCAGGATTTCTAGGGCGTCAGGTGATCGAGCAGCTCTGTACGGCTGGGGCCAAGCGAGAGAAAATTACAGTACCGCGATCGCGCGATTACGACCTCCGTTCCTTAGAAGCCTGCCAACAAGTCGTCCAGCAGCAAGATATCGTGATTCACCTTGCCGCCCACGTTGGTGGTATTGGGTTAAATCGAGAAAAACCGGCTGAACTCTTCTATGACAACTTGATGATGGGCACTCAACTCATCCATACAGCCTATCAATCTGGTGTTCAGAAATTCGTCTGTGTGGGTACCATCTGCGCTTATCCTAAATTCACGCCAGTCCCGTTTAAAGAAGATGACCTCTGGAATGGCTATCCGGAGGAAACCAACGCCCCCTATGGCGTTGCCAAAAAAGCTCTCTTAGTCCAACTCCAAGCCTACCGGCAGCAGTACGGATTTAATGGAATCTATCTGCTGCCTGTGAACTTATATGGACCAGAGGATAATTTTGACCCCAAGAGTTCTCACGTTATCCCGGCGTTGATTCGCAAAGTACACGAAGCCCAGCAAAAAGGAGAAAAGCAATTACCGGTGTGGGGGGATGGAAGTCCGACTCGTGAGTTTCTCTACTCAACGGACGCCGCACGAGGGATTGTGATGGGAACTCAATTCTACAATGACTCAGAACCCGTTAATTTGGGAACAGGATATGAAATCTCGATTCGCGATTTGATTACCCTGATTTGTGAATTAATGCAATACGAGGGGGAGATTGTTTGGGAAACGGATCAACCGAATGGTCAACCTCGACGCTGTTTGGATACCGAACGAGCCAAGCAAACTTTTGGATTCACCGCTCAAATCGAGTTCAAACAAGGGCTAAAAAATACCATTGATTGGTATCGGCAACATGCGGCTTAACTCATGCTCTATTTACGCTGAATTTCTCTCGTTTGCTTCACTTCGTTCAATCGGCAACTCAATCACAAACTCTGTCCCTTGGGTCAAGGCTGAATGATATAACAACTTTCCTTGATGTCGCTCGACAACAATCTGATAGCTGATCGATAATCCCAAGCCTGTCCCCTTACCAGGGGGTTTGGTGGTAAAGAAAGGGTCGAATAATCGAGGTTGAATATCAACAGGTATACTCACTCCATTGTCAGCAATACGTATCATCACTTGATTGGGTTCAACCTGTGCCGTGCGAATCCAAATCGTCGGTGATAGCTCGCAAGAGTCCTGCCTTTCATCCTTCATGCTGGCTAATTCATCAGCCTCTTCTAATGCATCGATCGCATTACTCAGAATATTCATAAAAACCTGATTAATCTGACCGGGGTAACACTCTACCAAAGGGAGTTGTTCATACTCTCTAATCACTTGAATCTCTGGTCGGTTAGGCTTTGGTTTGAGACGGTGCTGTAAGATGAGCAGGGTACTATCGATGCCTTCATGAATATTCACTGGCTTAAGTTCTGTTTCATCCAGGCGGGAAAAGTTTCTCAACGATAGGACAATTTGGGTGATTCGTTCAGCTCCTTCTTTCATCGAATCTAAAAGTTTGGGAAAATCTTCGGCGATAAATTCGGGTTCGATGTGTTCGAGTTGTTCGGCAATTTCCGCGACAGGATGGGGATAATGGCGCTGATATAAGTCAACAAGATGTAACAAATCTTGAGCATATTCACTCGCCGGGTAAATATTGCCATAGATAAAGCTGGTGGGATTGTTAATTTCATGAGCCACCCCTGCAACTAACTGTCCTAAACTTGCCATTTTTTCTTTCTGCACCAATTGGGCTTGTGTGTGTTGCAGTTCTTGCAATGCCCGTTCTAACTGTATGGCTTTCTCGTGTTCTCGCTGAGTGAGTTCTCGCAAGGCTTGTTCAGCTTGCTTGCGCTCGGTGATCTCTTCAAACATGTACAATCGACCAAAATAGCGATCGCCCTCATCGCGAATTTGGGCAGAAAAGCGGCGGATTGTGCGCCCTCCAACAAAAGGAATTTCATCTTCGACAACAGCGCGATTTTCTTCCGTTTGCAGGGGTTTGCAGGATTCAGCAAAAGCGGCAACATCGGCAAGCAGAGGGATACAGGCGGGAATAATATCGTTGTTTTTGAGTTCACCCCGTTGCATGGCTTCCTCTAGATGTTCAATCCCCCAAATTTCGCAAAAGCGATGATTGAAGTAGAGAATCCGATCAGTGCGGTTGTCCACCACAAAGAACGCTAAGGGAGAAGCGCTCGTCATGGAACGCAGGAACGCTTGATCCCAACGTAATTGGGCTTCAAATTGCTTGCGTTCAGTGATATCACGGCACACACAAATGATGCCCCCGTCATCCGTCAAGGTGAGGGATATCTCCTCGGCAAACGTACTCCCATCCCGTTTTTTGGCGATCGCTTCTCCGTGCCACTGTCCTGTTTGTAATAAAATCGGCAAAACGTCTTGTTCCAGACGCTGGATTTCATCGGAGGGATAGAGTTTGTGCCATGTCTTTCCTAAGAGTTGGGTGCTGCTGTCGTAACCAAACAACTTGACATGCGCCTGATTCAAATAGGTGTACTCCTGCTGAGCGTTAGCGATCGCAATGCCATCCATCGCCGCTTCTACTGCCGCTAAGTGCCGCCGTAGAGTTTCTTCTGATTGTTTGCGCTCCGTAATGTCTTCAACAATATAGGAAAAGCGCGATCGCCCATTCGCTGCTGTGCCAATCAAACAGACAGTCGCGGATAACCATCTAGAATCCGTTGCGGTACGATGTTGGTACTCAAAACGGATGGGTGTACCTGTGCGTTCACTCTCTTGGTAGTTTTCGATCCACTGTTGTATGTGAGCCAGGGGAGCGCCTAAGTGACTCGCCCGTTGATATTGCATGGCATCCGGAGTCGTCCCGAAAAATTGCGCTGTTGTTGGGTTGTCAGAAAGATGCAGAATATCATCATCGAGGAGTTCCACCACACCCATCATCAGGGGAGAACTATTGTAGAAGCTGCGTAAAATTGCCGCCTGTTCCCGCCGTGCTTCTTCAGCTTCTTTGCGAGCGGTAATATCGTGAGCCACCGCATAAATTAACTTCTGTTGTACACATGGAGTCGCTTTCCACAGCAGCCATTTGTAAGAGCCATCTTTGCAGTGGTAACGATTTTCAAATTCAATGGTGTCTACGCCCGTGATCAGCATCTGGGCTTCAGCTAGAGTCGTCACATAGTCTTCAGGATGCACAAAATCCAAGTACGGTTGGCGTTGGAGTTCTGCTTGTGTAAAGCCCAGCGTTCTTTCCCAAGCCGGATTTAGATGTTTAAAATATCCATCAAACCCTGCCACACACAACATATCAAGGGAAAGGGTAAAAAAATCAGCGGCTGTCGGCTGTGTCGCGGATTCGGCAGGAATCGCTAGGCTAAAGGGATAGTACTCTTGTGGTGCTTGCTTCAGTTCTGTACTTTGATACCGCCTTACTTCCATCTGATGGCACTCGCAGCCTCTATGATGTGCAGTTGGATGAGCGTAACCTTCGTCAACCACACTGTTGTTCACGATTGGCGGCAATTGAGTTTCGATGGCATGACTAGGAGTCATATCACGGCAACTGTAGAGAAATTTGCCACTGCCAAGGGCGATGGGCTTAACGTTGATCGACAAGGTGCGTTGCTGACCGAATTTATCCGTAATTTTTTGTTCAATATTGAGAGATTCTCGCCAATATTCCTGGTTTTGCGGCTGAATCAGATTATCTCCCAACAGTTGAGTAATGGTGTCAAATTTTTCCTGAACTTCAGATTTAGAATAACCGCAAATTTGCTCAATATTAGGAGATATAAAAAGTAATTTCCCCGTTGGCTCGGTAATCAAAAAAACGTCAGTAATGCAACTAAAAATTAAGTTATAGAAGTCTTCTGTATGTTCCAGAGAGTGTTGTAAGACGGATGACATGCCAGAAGCCTCGCCAGACGGCAACCGTCGTTCAAAACTTGCCGTCGATTGCTTCGGGTTTGGACTAGATTGAAAAAAGGGGACATTACCTATCAT
This sequence comes from Stenomitos sp., assembly GCA_036704025.1. Lineage (GTDB taxonomy): Bacteria > Cyanobacteriota > Cyanobacteriia > Cyanobacteriales > Coleofasciculaceae > Allocoleopsis. The sequence continues at coordinate 3,655 of DATNQL010001009.1, read as the reverse complement.
TTCATTAAATTCAATGAAAAACTCATCAGTGGAATCTGAGAAAGTTACAGTTCTATGGCGAGAAAATATTAACCCTTGTAAAGAACTGCCTGGTTCTAACTGTTGTCCTCTGGGCTTGATTGACAATACCGTTTCACGGCTCCAATCGGATGACTCTAATCACAATCTATATCTAGAATTCCCTAAAATTCATAGGCAAAGTTACTCCTTGAGCACAATTTTCAAAGACACTGATAAAGTTTTGGTAAAGTATGCCTATTCGTTAATAGTTCTTAGAAATGGATAAGAACATAAAACCCCAGCCGAGTAAATCAGAATTGCGTCGAACTTTCCTGCAAAAACGGCGAATGCTAAGTGTAGAAGAATGGCGGCAAAAGAGCGATCGCCTATGTCATCACCTGCGCTCTTTACCTCTATTGACTCAAGCGAAAACCGTTCTTGCCTACTTCAGTTTTCGCCAAGAACCTGATCTTAGCCCCTTATTTACAGATTCTCAATGGCACTGGGGATTTTCTCGATGTGTGGAAAAATCTCTCATCTGGCATCGCTGGATGCCGGAAGAACCCCTGGTTAAAGGGGATTATGGCATCTTTGAGCCTCACCCTGATTCCCCCATCTTGACGCCCCATGAAGTCGATCTCATCTTAGTGCCGGCGGTGGCTTGTGATGCACGAGGATACCGCTTAGGGTATGGGGGGGGCTTTTATGACCGATTGCTGAGTTCCGCCGACTGGGCTTCTAAACCGACGATCGGGATTGTGTTTGAATTTGCCCATTTGCCGCAATTACCAGTTGACCCTTGGGACAAGCCGCTCCATAGTATCTGTACAGAGAAGAGGTTTCAGGTGAGCGATACGCCATGAGTCGAAAGCGGCAAACTCAGATGTGGAGAAATGTTCGGAGATATGTACTGTTAGGGGCGATCGCCTTTGGGATGCTCTTCCCCCTACTGTGGCTCGTCAGCACATCGTTTAAGTCTCCCACCGAAGACATCTTTCAGTTTCCTCCCCAGCTATTACCCAGCCAGCCCACGTTCCAAAATTTTCTCACCGTCTGGCAAACCAATCCCTTTGGGCAATACTTGTGGAACAGTACGATCGTGGCGGTTCTTACTGTCAGCTTAAATCTCCTCTTCTGTTCCCTCGCCGCTTACCCACTGGCAAGACTGGACTTTCGGGGACGTGACTTGATTTTCACCCTGGTTGTCTCTACCATCATGATTCCCTTCCAAATCGTGATGATACCCCTCTACATCTTGACCGTACAGCTCGGTTTAAGAAATACCTATCTGGGCATCATTTTTCCCAGCCTTGCCTCTGCCTTTGGTATCTTTCTGCTGCGGCAAGCTTTTCAGGGTGTTCCCAAGGAACTGGAAGAAGCCGCTCGCATGGATGGCTGTTCGGAGTTAGGGTTGTGGTGGAATATTATGCTCCCGGCTGTCCGTCCAGCGTTAGTGACGTTGGCCATTTTTGTGTTTATTGGCTCTTGGAGTGACTTCCTGTGGCCTTTAATTGTCCTTGATCGACCGGAATATTATACCCTTCCCTTGGGTGTTGCCACCCTGGCCGGTACATTCTCCCTGGATTGGCGTCTGATTGCGGCCGGTTCTGTGATTTCTATTGCCCCTGTTATTGTGTTTTTCTTGTTCATGCAGCGTTACATTGTCCCGACAGATACCAGTAGTGGTGTGAAAGGCTAGTGGGTGTTTAAGCGTTGACGATTGATTTTTTCCTCTCTCCAAGAACGTTTCGCCTAGATTCCACTCCCCGCCAAAACGCACCCTAACCTTCACTTGGATATCACACACTACTGTCTGAGTGCGTCAGTCCTAGCTATAACAGTAGTAGGGTGTATATAAATAGCAGAAAAAATCAGGTAACTGTATCAATCCTGAGCCATCCCTCTTTCATTACTCTCTCCAGAGAATAGTTGAAACGCCGAGCCTTTGCGTCAAAGTCGGAGACTTTGACGAGGAAACCTGTCTCAATGCCAGCTCGTCATTTATTCTCTGGAGAGAGCAATAAAAGAGGGTTAATTCAAAAATCACCCAATTCGGATGAAGACAGGCCAATTTCACAATTGATACACATAAAGTTTGTATCTTGCAAACACATCGATGGGAGCAGCTTACTCGGTAAGCTTTAAAAGCATGGAAGTTTATAGACTCAATACAGTAAGTAAAGCAGAGCCAGTAAAGCAAAATAATTTACTAACATGGTTTCGCTGGCTCAAACGGTGGGTTCGCCAAATTTTTACGAAAGGACGAACCAAACAAAGACCTTTAAAAGTTATTGAGCGAACTGAATCCTACGATGAACTAACTTCCCTGGTTTTTGTAGAACGAGATGCTCCTGGTGCCGTCGGAACTTGGTATATGTTTCGTCGGGATAATCCTCGCGTGAATTTACTCATCACCCTGGATAATTTGACCGCGATTCGATTAGCCTTGCGCCACCATCGACCCCAAGGTGTGGAAATGTCCAATTTTGAGCGTTCTTTAGTGCATCACGATCCGATCCTTAGGACTCATCGAATTAGTATTCAGTGGATTGTCAAGCTGAGGAGTTCTCGTACCGTATTTAACTTAATTGGGACTTGGGACGCTGACCTTCAAGGAGATAGTTTTGACCCCAACTCTAAGGCGATTACAATCTTTAGATTTATTGGGCGAGAAGCTTTAAACTTGCCGCCCATTCCTGGAGTACAGTGGCGAGCCAGGATGGCTCATTTTCCTTGGACGGATAGTATGGAAAGCTATGCAAGAGCGGTGTTAGGCGAATATCATAAATCCCACATCAAGAAAGTTCTTACTAATCCTATGCCAGTCGGTAAATGACATCATCCCATGCTCAATCAAGATGGATAATTTTTCAGATCAATGACTACCACTTTTTGTAAGGTAAGAACTTACCAGACATGATAACTTTTACGCGATCGCCTTTGGGGTCCTCTTCTTTCTCAATATCCAAACTAAAATCAATCGCGCTCATAATCCCATCGCCAAACTTCTCATGAATCACAGCTTTCATTGGCATTCCATAAACTTGCATAATTTCATAAAATCGATAAATTAACGGGTCAGTTGGAATCACTGGCTCTAAAGACCCTTTTACCGGAAATGCTGTTAATTCATCTGCGATATCGGGTTCTAACCCCAATGCTGAAATAATTTTACTCGCCTCATCTTCCGAAGCACTGGCTTGACGGTAGAACACTGCAGAAATCCATACCTCGTCCCGCCCAATCAGGGTTTCCAAATCCGCAAAAGTCAGCCCTTTTGCCTTTTTAGCCGCCAAAAGTTTTTGGGTAATCTCTGGAATTGTCATTTAATACTCCTCATGTTGACGGTCTTTGCAGATAGTTCGGTAGCCCTATTCAACCTGCTGTATAGCCTGAAGAACTGTAGCATTCCATACATTTGTAGAGCAGAAGGCAGAAGGCAGTCCCGATGAAAAAAATTCACCGCCATGCATGAAAGTGGTCCTCCCCCACACCCCACACCCCACACCCTACACCCCACTTTCAAGTCAGAAGGCAGAAGGCAGAAGGCAGTACCGATGAAAAAATTTCATAGCCATGAATGAAAATAGTCCTCCCTTACACCCCACACCCCACACCCTACACCCCACTTTCAAGTCAGAAGGTTTATGGCTGG
>DATNQL010001008.1:0-6458 GCA_036704025.1 Stenomitos sp. | reverse complement strand
TAATCTGAGCATTAGTGAAGATGAATATATCTCTGTCATCGGTCACTCTGGCTGCGGTAAATCCACACTACTCAAAATCGTCGCTGGGTTGGAAAAACCCACGTCCGGAATGGTTCGGTTAGAGGGTAAAGAGATTCGTAAACCGGGTGCAGAACGGATGATGGTGTTTCAGCAATATTCCCTGCTGCCGTGGCTGACGGTGCAGGAGAATGTCCGTCTAGCTGTGGATGAAGTGTTTAAAAAAGCTTCTCCCGTTGAGAAAAAACAGATGGTCAGCGAACATTTGGCAATGGTGAATTTAACCCAAGCCGCTAATAAATACCCCGATGAACTTTCGGGTGGAATGAAACAACGGGTAGGCATCGCTAGAGCGTTGGCAATTCGCCCGAAAATGTTACTGATGGATGAACCTTTTGGGGCGCTTGATGCCCTAACCAGGCGCAAATTGCAGAAACAGGTACTCGATATTTGGGAAAATCATCGACAGGCAGTGATGATGATTACTCATGATGTGGATGAAGCGATTTATATGTCCGATCGCATTGTGATGATGACGAATGGTCCCCATGCTAAAATAGGGGAAATTTTAGAGGTACCTTTTCCACATCCGCGTGATCGCCAAGCAATACGGGAATCTAAGGAGTACTATGAACTACGTAACCACGCTCTAAACTTCTTAGATCAGAACTTCACCCAAGACGAATAGATCACACCATTTTTAGTTGATTTATAGAGTGGGTAGCCTAATCTAATCAAGGCTGGAAATTAAAACCCGTCTGGATGAGAGCGGAGGAACCAATTTTTGGGGCTAATCTCCAACCTGAGAGAGACACCTTCCCGTCTTAGCCCGTCAGCTAACTTCGTCGGCAATGGGAGGAACACCAAGACTTGGCTTTCATAGCAGTTGTCTTTGGAGTCTCCTGATAGATATCACTGAATAGGATGAGTTATGCAAGTGAGGGATAAAAAACTTCATCTTTCATGCTTCATCCTTGAGTTTTTAATCATGATATCTGTTTTAGACCCACCTCTCTATCCGTTACTTATTTTTTTGAGAGAGGTTAAAGCAATGAATATCAAGTCAATGATAGCGCGACTTGAAAGTACAGTGAATCGCAATGATTTAATGGAACAACTGGTGTTGCTGCCTGAGCCAGCTTCAACCGCTTCCAAGTGGATTAACTCTACACAATCAGTCAATTTAGTCGTTGGCTATAACGCCTCACCCAGGAGTCAAACAGCTCTGGATTTAACGATGTGGATTGCCCATCAAACACGTTTGGCGACTCAAAATCAGGTTACGGTTCAAGTTGTCTACGTCGTTGATGAGATTCAACGCCGTAAGTGTTCAGATTTGTTTAACTTCGCTGATTTAAGCGGCTCATCAATTCATCCGCTTCCCTCAGAACTTTCAAAAACATCGACTTCAACAAAGTCTGCCACATCCGTATTGAATAAACCCAAACACCAAGAATTAGGCTTAGAGTATCAGCAGGAATTGGGTAAAAAATGCTGTCTTAAAGCAACAACTAATCAATCCGATTGCTTTGAGCAAGCCGACCATATTTTATGGCAAGCACGCTGTTTGGCGGAAGAATGGAGGGGTTCATTTAAAGCTCATCTGCGGTTTGGTGACGTGGCTACCGAATTGAGAGAAGTTGTTGACTCAGAAGCAGCGACTCTATTGTTCTTAGGTTGTAATTCCGTCCATCATCCCATTGTCCAACAATTGGATTTTAATTTCCCTTGTTCCGTACTGGGTATTCCCAGGGGGTTGAATTTGTAAGAGGTTCTCTTGGTGTAAGCTGTGACGCATTTAAGAAAGCCTATTTCCACACCCCACACCCCACACCCCTTCTGACAATTTCGCTATGGCAGTTTAGCTGCACATCCGCTTATCAACCTAGTTCAGCGTGGTAGAAATCACTATCCAGTTGAAAAAGGTTAAAAAATTGACTGTACAAACTTTCGTTCCTCTTGCCTCCAGCATAAGAGCCTACTCCTACGGAGAACGCTACACGAACTGCCTTCTTGCACTCGTTTTCGGATGAGTCAGTTGGCTCTAAATGCTATGTAAACTTAATTGTCTTGGGGTGTAGTGGTCGCAAGAGTTTGGTAAAGATTTTACCAGGAAGTATCAGTCATGACATGATTCACCCTGCGCCCTGCTTCGTCTTAATTTTTCAACAGCCCAGATTGTGATTTTTCCCAGCTCATAATTAATGTCTCGGTTGCTACAATTTGTAAAATTCTAGAGGTCTTTTTTTAATCTCGGCGAAACACAAAAGACCGGAATTCGTTAAGGATTGTGAACTGGGTAATGAACCCTGAGACTAGCTTGAAGCCTTAGAGTGGCGTTGAGGGTTGAGAGAATTGAGGCGCGATTTTCTCGTTTGATGCATTGGGGTCTATGGACAAAATAACTGATTAAGTCTACCCTCTTACAGAAGGGTTCCATCAGATGAGGATTACCTCTGATGAGGGATGAATTCTCGATGAATAATCGATGAATTCTCAATGAAGCTTTCTACCTATTAGACGCAGTAAGATGATGACCACTAACCCCAGTGCTAAAATTGGGGAAGTATTAGAGGTACCTTTTCCGCATCCGTGCGATCGCCAGGAACGACGAAATTCACAATATTCTTTTGATTTTCGTGATTTTCGTCACTACACTCGGAATTTCCCGGATCGCATTCCAACCAAGACGAATAAATTACAAATTGTTACTTTAAGTTATGAAGTGGGCAGCCTAATCTAATTCAGGGGAGCAGTCAAAGCCTGTAAGCCCTTGATTTTGAATGGAAACACCAATTTTCGGCGTAATTTCTAGCGTGAGAGAGACATCTTCTAGTCCCAGCCTGTCAACTCAGTTGGTCAGGACTGCCAGGAAAGCAAAAATCTTGGCTTTTTATCACTGGCGGTTGAAGTCTCCTGACGAGAATCACTCATTACTCTGACCAAATTTGGACACATAAAACATATTGGTATCCGTTGCTGACCCACCTTTTTTCTGTTACTTGTTGTCTTTGAGAGAGATTCAAGCTGTGAACATCAAGCCAATAATAGTACGTCTTGAAGGCGCAATGGATCGCAATGACTTAATGGAGCAAATGGTGTTGCTGCCTGAACCAGCAGCGATTGCTTCCCAAGAGGGTAATGCTAGCCAACCGCTCAACTTTGTCGTTGGCTATAACGCTTCACCCAGAAGTCAAACAGCTTTAGATTTGACCATGTGGATTGCTCATCAAACACGATTGGCAACTCAACAGCAAGTGACTGTTCAAGTTGTTTACGTCGTTGATGATAAGCAAAGTAGTCCTTGTCCAGATGCCTTGAACTTTGCTGATGTTAGTAGCTCATCAATTTATCGATTGCCATTAAAATCGTTCAATTCACCGGAGCCACGAAATTGTATCACATCTGTCTTAACTAAACCAAGCCCTCAAGAGATAAAAGTTAGCTCTAAGGTATCCTCGAAAAAGTCACGCCGCGCCAAAGCCACCTTTTCCCAGGCGGACTGGTTTGAGCAAGCGGATCGGATTTTATGGCAAGCCCGCTGTATGGCGGAAGAATGGCGGGGTTCCTTCAAGGCTCATCTGCGGTTTGGTGACATTGCAACCGAATTGAGAGCCGTTGTTGAAGCCGAAGCAGCGACGCTCCTTTTCTTGGGTTGTCACTCCGTTGAGCATCCTCTGGTGGAGAAATTAGGCTCTGATTTCCCTTGTGCGGTGCTGGGTATTCCCAGGAGTGGTGTTTAGTACAGGTGTGAACTCCTGATCCGCAGTCCAGTCTATTGCAATAATCAGAACCTATTCTTTGAGAGACGCGATTACGATTAATCGCGTCTCTTCTGTTAAAGGGGGGCAAAGCTTGGCTACAAATATGAATGGCGATCACGTCCTCTTCAGGCTGGATCAGGAGCGATTGCATTTTCTTCATCTTAGGCTACGCTATATATGTCAAATTTGACATATCGGTAAAAGTCTTTCTAGTGTTGAGATTATTGAATTTTAGAACCAATGTACCCGATGATTATCTGTCCTGGCCTTAATTCTACGCAGAAATGGAGCCGCCAAGCTCCCGGTGTCATGCGGACGTGCAAACTGAAGATACGCTTCTCGCCATCAGGACATTGAAAAGTTAGTTTCTGTCTGAACTTCTGGAGCCTTGACTCACTTTCCAGAGTAGCCTTGCTAGGAAGATTGTCTGGATTAAAAGAGCCAGATGTCCAACTCTTGCAGTAGTCCTCAAGCTCAAACAATCGCTTCACAACTTGGCGCAACATTGGATTGCCAAGGTTCTGCTAGCGCCAAGCATTCTAGCAGGAATGCAAAGCCAAGACCATTTGCTGCTTTTTCCTCATGGAAAAAATCCGATAGTAGTTTTCTCTGTTCAATCTCTGTATCATGAAGGTCGTCTAGTAAAGGCCCGTTTGTAATAAAGGCGTTGAGGAGTAGCCGTGCTTCTAAATCTACGCTACTGTCGTAGAGCCAATCCGATACAGAATAACCAGTTGCTAGTTCAGTCGTATAAAATTCACTGTGAACCCGGAGCACCTCATTGATTCCATGCTCAGTTGCTATTTGTGCTGTCTCTGTGAGGTCTAACATCCATTGCTTGGCTGTCTGAACGTTATTTGCAGGAGTACGTAGAGACAATTCGTTCAACACCATATCGAGATCCATCTATCCACCCCTTGGCTTTAGCAGAGCTTTTAAACTCTTCTCCCACTCGTTGAAAAAGCCATCTGGCCATTGATCAATTCGTCCGTTTCGGTCAATACGTGGTGATACTACTTCAGTGACGGCTTGTCCTTCCTTTTCTTCGCGTTCAAAGTAGTGCAGTTGGACATCTTTGGGGTCAATGTCGCCCCCATGAACAACACGACGAATACCGTTTAAAACATGGTCGCTATGAGTTTCTATCACAACTTGAACGCCACAACTAGCTGCAAGCGCTAACAACTCACCCATTTTAGATTGCCCTTTGGGATGAAGATGAGCTTCTGGATTTTCAATTAGAATCAGTGTGCCTGGAGGGGATGCAAGTACTACCACAATAATTGGTAAGGTGTAGCTGATTCCAAACCCCACATTTGTTGCACGGTATAGGTTGCTATCTCCGTAAAAATACTTGACACTAATCAAATCGACATCAGGTTTCGGTTCAAGTCGGATTTTTGTACCTGGGCTGATTTCACCCATCCATGCTTCTACTTGATCTATTAAAAACTTTGATGGGGTTTCTGGATCGTCGAGTCCCCTCTTCAAGAGTTTTACCTTCGGATGACTTAACCTACTATTGGGAATCAGTTTATCCTGATTAACTGAAAGGAAATGTGCGGCATACTCACCGCTGATTCCGAGTTTACCAAGCTGGCGTACTTGGAAATCTGACATCTGGAGAAATGTACGAGGGCCAATACGTTCTGCTTGCAGATAATGAAAATTATCGCGGAAAAGATTCGATTCGTATACTTCAGGAACAACTGGTGGTGAGGTACGATTTAATACATCTAGTTCTTGATCGTAGTTGAAAGACCATATCCCCTTTGTATCATCGTCCAAAACAAGCTCAAAACTGATTTGATCTGCTTTGCCTGCTCCCTCAAAAAGGGCATCTTGAGCTGTACCAATATTAACTAACTCACCATTTAGCGCCAAGCCTGTCTTTTTCAATAATTCCTGTTGGTAAGATTGACGCAGTAATAGTAGCGCTTGCAGAACAGAAGATTTACCTGTGCTATTCAGACCAGATAGTAGGGTAAGTTGCCTAAATGCAAGGAGCTGATCTTTAAAAAGCTTGAAATTTTTTAAGGACAGTGAAGTAATCATCCAAGAACTTCATTTATTATTTTTTCAATTGTACTAAATCGATACTCGACCTTAGTCGCAGCTTGAGAGATAGATATCAGAAAATCTTTGTCATTGTCTACTAAATCACTAAATCTATTAATTAATTCTGTACTTTTAATTTTTAATGATTGAACTTGTTCATCAGTAAGATTACTTAAATTTACTGACCACGCTTCAAACAATGCTTTATTAACTGGATACTTTCTTTTCTGCTTCTGAGAAATTTTGCAAAAAGCATATTCACCAAAAATTTCATGGCTAGCAATCATTGTCTTTTTGAAATTATTTTCAATCTTGTTCAAATCTTCATCATTAAGCTTATTAGTCTTGGCTAAAGCTTTAGTTAGAAAAGCATCTCTCTTATCTTCTTTGAAATCTTTATATGAGGTCAAAGTGAAGGCTAAGAAGCCAAGTATAAATTCCCGATCATCCATACGCATTTTTCTAGTATCGCCTAACTTGACTACCTGCTGGAATTCTGAAGATGCTGCTAGATCGCGCAAAAAGCGTGCGGCTTTACCGGGATTGAGAGCATGGCGAAGTTCTTGGGGTGAGAGAGGTTCTCCTCCTGTATTGATGCGTTTAAAAATATTGTATTTA